>CAIVYW010000116.1 GCA_903910205.1 uncultured Methylococcaceae bacterium
CATTTGTGCGCCCATATTTTCGAATTTATCTTTTAATTCGATTTCTTTAGCAACAGATACGCCGTCTTTAGTAATGGTTGGAGCGCCGAAGCTTTTGTCCAAAATCGCATTACGGCCTTTAGGGCCTAAGGTTACTTTTACTGCGTTTGCTAAAATATTAACACCACGCGCCATACGAACACGAGCGTCATCACCGAATAATACGTCTTTTGCTGCCATTTTTATTCCTTAAGTTGTTTGTGTGATTATGAGGTAAGCGGCTTTAGGTTTAACCTAAGATGCCCATGATGTCTTCTTCACGCATAACGATGAGGTCTTCACCGTCAACTTTGACTTCGTTACCAGAGTATTTGCCAAATAATACTTTATCGCCGACTTTAACTTCTAAAGCGCGAACCGAACCATTGTCTAATGCTTTTCCAGAGCCTATGGCTAAGATAATGCCTTGACTAGGTTTTTCAGCAGCAGAACCAGGAAGAACGATGCCGCCTGCTGTTGTTGTTTCTTCTTCAACACGTTTTACTATGACTCTGTCGTGCAATGGACGTATGTTCATCTATATCTCCTAACATTAAAATAAAGGTTTTCGGTTATTAGCACTCGCTAGTAATGAGTGCTAATAATAATCAGGTTTTGCAGTCTGTCAAGTTATTTGGCATCATTCACCTCCATCTTATAACAATAATTAAGCTATGAATGACACTCAACTACTACGCTACAGCCGTCAAATCATGCTGCCTCAATGTGATATTGAAGGTCAGCAAAAAATCCTTGCCGCCAAGGTATTAATCATTGGCGCAGGAGGTTTAGGATCTCCAGCAGCTATGTATTTAGCGGCAGCAGGTGTCGGCAGTATTGTTATTTACGATGATGATGTAGTCGAACTATCCAATTTACAGCGGCAGATCGCTCATCACACACCCGATATAGGGATGGATAAAGTAATTTCAACCCGAAAAACGCTCAATAGATTAAATCCTGATGTAGAAGTTAAAGGGATTAAGCAGCGCTTAGCAGGAGAGCAACTGGATATTGAAGTGCTTAATGCGGATGTAGTGCTAGATTGTAGCGATAATTTCACAACACGCTTTGCCATCAATAAGGCCTGTGTTAAACATAAAACAGCGCTGGTTTCAGGTGCCGCAATACGCTTTGAGGGACAAGTGTCTGTGTTTACGCCGGGTAAAAATAACAGTCCTTGTTATAACTGTTTGTATAGCAGTGATGGCGAAGAATTGCAAAATTGCGCCACTAATGGCGTTATCGCGCCCATTACGGGAATAGTCGGCAGTATTCAAGCATTAGAAGCATTAAAAGTCATTATGGCTATTGGTAAGCCATTAACAGGGCGCTTATTGCTATTAGATGGTTTGAGCATGGAGTGGAATACTATGAAGTTAGCAAAAAATTTAAAATGCCCTACTTGTGGTGCCGCATAAATCACAGTCCTTAAGTTAAGGTTTTTTGTAGAATTGTGGGAGTAGTTTAGCCACGCACTCGTGGCTAAACCACTCCCACTGTGTACTGAATTCCACTAACGTATATGCAGCCTAAATAACCCAATTAATAATTGATGCTTATTTTTTACTGAATCGACTCTTGATGAAATGAACCGTTGTTTCGGCTAAATCATTGACAAATGAATGGCTGTCGCCATGCGGTTCAATGTCGCCAAAGGGTTCACCATTTTTCTTGGTGTATTTATAAATAAAATAACCTAGCGGTGCAAATGCCGCACTGGCTATGAGTAACATAATAATAAAAAGCTCAGTAACATCAGCCATAAGTCCTCCCCAATCGTTGTATAGTCTTATTATTTTCAGGTGAATTCGGATAATACTCTTATATTAAAATAAAAAACACCCCTGCGAGTCATGTCTGTGTTGCGTAAAAAAATAGTTCATCGTAAACTATGAACTAGCTTACTTGATCAAGCTAGCAACTAATTCTAATAATTACTGGAGGTTCATTATGAAATGGGAAACACCAAGCTATACAGACCTACGTTTTGGTTTTGAAGTAACTATGTACATCTACAACCGTTAAACAATTC
>CAIVYW010000117.1 GCA_903910205.1 uncultured Methylococcaceae bacterium
GGCACGATCATGCCTTTCATGTGTTCTTCAGTCTTACGCGCTAATTCCCAGACGCTAGGCATTTTGCTTAAGGCTTTTTTGCTTTCTTCACGTATCGAGGAATAAAACTTACTCGATAAGATTTTAGTTAAATAGTTATTGAGTGCGCCTACCGGCGGCGAAATCGACATATCATTGTCGTTTAAAATAACTAATAAATTAGCATCAATAGAGCCGGCATGATTCATGGCTTCAAAGGCCATACCGCCGGTAATACTACCATCACCAATAATGGCGACCATCTGCTTATCTTCACCTTTTAATTCTGAGGCGATAGCCATGCCTAAGGCGGCACTAATCGAGGTACTTGAATGGCCGACGCCAAAGGCATCATATTCACTTTCGGCGCGATTAGGAAAAGCCGACACCCCATCGCGGGTACGGATAGTGGTCATTCTATCTTTACGACCGGTTAAGATTTTGTGTGGATAGGCTTGATGGCCTACATCCCAGACTAATTGATCCGAGGGGGTGTCAAAGACATAATGTAGTGCCACTGTTAGTTCAACAGTGCCTAGTCCTGCGGAGAAATGACCACCAGAAATACTCACGGTATGCGTCAAATAATCACGCAATTCTTTAGCCAAGGGCTTTAATTGATCTTTACTTAAATTACGCACATCAGCGGGGCTGTTGATGGCCTCCAATAAAGGATAATTACCTGATTTATTCATTTATAAGTCGATTCCTTGAGTCGGCACGTAATCTATGACACTCACAATGATGATACAGATCATCCGCTCATTGACGGCTGATGATCTTGTAAAGACACTTTTAACAGAGGAAATAGTCTGGTTTATTTAAGCAAAGCTTGATTATCCAGACTAAATCCTAAGTAAGCAAGTTGGTAATTAATGATTGCGCTGAATAATATACAGTGATAAATCACGTAACAAATCGGCTTCTGCACCAAAAGCACTTAAATTGTGTAAGGCCATGTCATGAAGCTCTAGGGCTTTTTGTTTGGCTCCGGCCATACCTAACAGCGCTGGATAAGTCGGTTTATTATTATCTTTATCCTTACCCTGTGTTTTACCTAAGGTCGCCGTATCGCTTTCTTCATCGAGAATATCATCCTTAACTTGGAAAGATAAGCCTATGCATTTAGCATAATTATCTAACTTAGTGGCAACTATTGGATCGACATCGCTGTTAGCCAAGGTGGCCATAGTGACACTGGCACGAATTAAAGCACCCGTTTTATGAATGTGCATATTTTCAAGTTCAGGCAAGGTTAATTGTCTACCAACTGATTCTAAATCAATAGCCTGACCGCCTACCATACCCTGAGAACCACTGGCCTTAGTTAACGCTACAATCATTTTTAAACGACCTTCGGCTGTCGCATTGATGCTAGGGTCATGAGCCAATATTTCAAAGGCAAGGGCTTGTAGCGCGTCACCGGCTAAAATAGCGGTGGCTTCATCAAAAGCAACATGACAGGTTGCTTTGCCACGCCTAAGATCATCATCATCCATAGCCGGTAAATCATCATGTATCAAAGAATACACATGGATAAACTCAACGGCACAGGCAGGGCCATCGAGAGCTTCTTGTGCGATACCTAATGCCTTGCCTGCGCAATAAGTCAACATGGGTCGCATACGTTTACCACCTTCCAAAACACTGTAACGCATCGCTTGATGCAGTTTTTTCGGTAGTATAAGTTCGTTAGGTAACCGTTCGTCCAAGGCTCTTTCGACACGGTTTTGACAAAGACTGAAATATTCTTTTAATGCGTTACTCATCGGTAAAGGGCTCCAAGCTGTGATTGCCGTTTTTTTCTAATAAAATTTGAACTTTCTGCTCAGCTTCTTGCAAAGCTTTTTGACAGATTCGTGTCAATGTTACTCCACGCTCAAAAGATTTTAATGACTCTTCCAAAGAAACATCACCTTGTTCCAACTGATTAACCAGTTGTTCGAGCTCTGTCAGTGAGTCTTCAAATAAGGTCGTGGTTTTCTTTCTCGTCATGTCAGTATTTTTAGTGGAGGGTAAAAATGTTCGGGCATTATATATGAAATAATGCCAACCATGCTGTAAGCTGTCATCCCTACCGCATGATTAAAAGTGCAGGGATTCGCTCTGTAAAGCCAGTAGGATGGGCAAAGCGCCAGCGTGCCCATCAACACAATAGTAAAGCCCGATGGGCCAGGTCTTGCCTTTGCCCAGCCTACCCACTTAATTTAATGACACTTATAATTCTCTAGTCGCACTAAATTTAATGTCAGGCCAACGCTCTTGGGTCAATTGCAAATTCACTCGGCTATTAGCTAAATAAACTAAATAACCGCCGCCATCTTCAGCCAAGTTTTCAAATGCTTTTCTCTTGAACTCTTCTAATTTAACTAAATTATCTGAGCTTACCCAACGTACTGTTGAAATTGCAATGGCGTCATAAACACATTCAACATTATATTCACCTTTAAGTCGAAACGCGGTGACATCAAACTGCAAGATACCCACCGCTCCCAAAATAAGGTCATTATTTTTTAAGGGCTTAAATAGCTGGGTAGCGCCTTCTTCGGTTAACTGTACCAAACCTTTTTGCAAGGCTTTGGCTCTTAATGGATCTTTTAAGATCACACGACGAAATAATTCTGGTGCAAAATAAGGAATACCACCGTACTTAAGGGTTTCACCTTGGGTAAAGGTATCACCGACTTGAATAGTGCCGTGATTATGTAAGCCAATAATGTCACCCGGATAAGCTTCTTCTACGCTTTTTCGGGTATCTGCCTGAAAAGTGATGGCATTAGCCACTTGTACGCTTTTACCTAAACGCACATGATAAACCTTCATGCCTTTATCAAACTTACCCGAACAAACTCTTAAAAAAGCCACCCTATCTCTATGTGAAGGATCCATATTAGCCTGAACTTTAAAGACAAAGCCGGTAAATTTATCTTCTGTAGGATTCACTTCGCGTTGCTCTGCGGCTCTAGGTCTAGGTGACGGCGCATATTCGGCAAAGGCATCGAGTAATTCAATAATACCGAAATTATTAATGGCCGAACCAAAGAAAACAGGCGTTAACAGACCGGATAAATACTCTTCCAGATTAAACTCATGACTGGCCCCTTTGACCAAGTCGATTTCTTCACGTAATTCATCGGCCTGATCATTAAGTAATTCATCAAGCTTAGGATTGTGTAAGCCCTTGATCACTTGGGCTTCGGCAATTTTGCCACCATGTTGGGCACTGAATAAATGAATTTCATCTTTATAAAGATGGTAAACACCTTTAAACCGCTTGCCCATACCAATAGGCCAGGTCATAGGCGCACATTTTATAGCTAATACCGTCTCGACTTCATCCAGCAGCTCGATAGGTTCACGACCTTCTCTATCGAGTTTATTAATAAACGTCAATATAGGCGTGGTACGCAAGCGACAAACTTCCATCAGTTTAATGGTACGTTCTTCAACACCTTTAGCAACGTCTATCACCAATAATGCGGAATCTACCGCTGTTAAGGTACGATAAGTATCTTCAGAAAAGTCTTCATGGCCAGGCGTATCGAGTAGATTAATAATGCAATCATTATGTTCAAACTGCATGACCGAGGTCGTCACCGAAATGCCCCGTTCTTTTTCCATTTCCATCCAGTCAGAAGTCGCATGGCGCGCCGCTTTTCTACCCTTGACTGAACCGGCTAATTGAATGGCACCGCCAAACAATAAAAGTTTTTCGGTAATGGTGGTTTTACCCGCATCGGGGTGAGAAATAATAGCGAAGGTACGACGTCGCTGCAGTTCTGAAAGGTTTTCTGACATGCTGTGGTTGATAGACTAAATTTACTTAAAGCCGCAAATTATAACTTATTATTAAAAGCCATGTATTTTCAATCACAGTAAAAGTTTTATCGTAACATGCGGGGCGGAGTTTGCAACAAGCGGGGCGGAGTTTGCAACAAGCGGGACGGGGTTTGCAACAAGCGGGACGGGGTTTGCAACCCCGTTCTTAACGTTTAAGGTTTCGAAAGTTATTGAAGCATCCAAACGTTTCGGTCGGCGTTATAAACCCCGACCGGCATCGTAATGGCAATATAAAACGTTTGAGACGGGGTTATAGACC
>CAIVYW010000118.1 GCA_903910205.1 uncultured Methylococcaceae bacterium
ACTAGGCGGAAAAAGATACAGGTTTTAACATGATAGACTCTAAAGGATACCGACCCAATGTCGGAATCATCCTTTGCAATGATGAGGGTCGCGTGTTTTGGGCAAAACGGATGGGCGTAAATGCTTGGCAATTTCCGCAAGGCGGAATTAATGACGACGAAGACCCTGAAACAGCGATGTATCGAGAATTGTGGGAAGAAACGGGATTGCGGCAAGAGCACGTAGAAATATTGGGACGCACACGTTATTGGTTAAGGTATCAACTACCTGAGCGTTATGTACGTAAAAACTCGCTGCCTTTATGTATAGGGCAAAAGCAAATTTGGTATCTGTTGCGTTTGTTGGCTGAAGACACCACAGTACGCTTTGACCATTGTTCAAAACCGGAATTTGATGACTGGTGCTGGATAGATTACTGGGAGCCGCTTAAAGATGTGGTTTATTTTAAGCGTAAGGTTTATTTAAGAGCCATGATTGAGTTAGGGGCCATTTTGACGCAGGATAGTGTGCCGGTTGCGGCGACCAGTTATTTAGCGCAAGAGCCTAAAGGCACTAAAGTTAAAACAACTGTTTTGCCGGTAGCAGATAACAGCGTTTTGTAGAAAGAAGCATGGGCTACCAATTTAAGGCGGGGCAGTGTAAATAGTACATCGTTCCCACGTTCCCACGCAGGAGCGTCACTGCCCACAGTTAAGTAATCTGTGCCTGGAGTAAAACAGCTTCAGCTGTTTTAAAACGCAATAGCTGAAGCTATTGCACTCCAAGTTTTTACTATTTTCTCTTAACTGTGGGCAGTGACGCAGGAGCGTGGAACGATAAGAAAAGCTTCCACTACTGTTTTGTCCTGTCTTAAGTTGCTAGCCTGCTAGGCTTAACCTTTCGTCTGCGCTAAAACTGTCTCGCTTTAAGTTGGTAGCTTACCATTAGGGCATATCGATTTATGCGGATATTGTCCGCCAACGATTAAAAATCTTACATAAAAATTTTCATCCTAGAGGTTAGTCATCATGACACAAAACATACACCCTACGGCCTTTATAGCCACTAATGTCACACTAGGTGAGCATTGTACGATAGGCCCTTTTGCCGTCATTGAAAGCGGCGCGGTCTTAGGTGATCATTGCCAGTTAGGCGCACATGCTGTGGTGCATGGTCATGTACGAATGGGTAATGGTAATAGCTTACATCCTCATGCTGTGTTAGGTGGCTTGCCTCAAGATACTAGTTTTAAGGCAGAAACCGATTCTTGGCTGGTGATTGGTGATAATAATGTCTTTAGAGAAGGCTTTACTGCTCATCGAGCGTCTAAAGAACACGCAGAAACGCATATTGGGAGTGGTTGTTTTTTTATGAATAACAGCCATGTTGCTCATGATTGTACGGTCGGCAATAACACTATTTTTGCTAATAATGTCGCTATAGGCGGTCATGTTGAGGTGGGGAATAATGTTTTTATTGGCGGTGCTGTGGTGGCGCATCAATTTTGCCGTATTGGTTCTTATGCCATCGTGCAAGGGACGACGGGTCTTAATATGGACGTGATCCCCTATATGTTGGTAGGTGGTCGCCCCGCAAGGCATTACAAATTAAATACAGTGGGTTTAAGACGCGCGGGTATTGTAGGTGATCGTTTAAAAGTGTTATCGGCGGCTTTTCGCTTATTAAGAAATAAGCAAAGTATCAATGAGCTAGAAGAAACCGAAGAGATCGTACATTTAAAAGCCTGGTTAGCGGTTAAGTCTAAACGCGGGTTACATGGGTTTATTGGCAGTTAGATAAAATGTCGGGTTACGCTATCGCTAACTCGACCTACCTGATGCTTCGATTAGCTATCAACAAGTGTACTTTTGATGAAAGCAGGAATGTCTTGTGCGGGTAAGGGTTTGCTAAAAAAATAGCCTTGAATAATATCGCAACCTAAACGCTGCAACTTTAAAGCCTGTTCTTCGGTTTCAACGCCCTCGGCCACTAAGGAATAATCTAGGGCATGAGCCAAGCCAATAATGGTGCCTAGTAATAAAGCGGTATGCGAATTGTAGAGCATGTCGTCTATAAAGATTTTATCTATTTTTAAACAATCTAAGGGCAACTGCTTTAAAGAAGCTAAGCAAGAAAAGCCGGTGCCGAAGTCATCAATGGCAATTTTTAAACCAATGTCTCGCAGTTGTTTAAAAACGTCTATATGCCCTTTGGTTTGCATGGCGCTTTCGGTTACTTCTAGTTTTAAATACTGTGCAGGGACACCAGTGTATCGTAGCGTTTCTTTAACCGTTTGTACTAAGTGATGATCTTGAAAATGACTAGGAGACAAATTAACCGCTACTGGTATATAAGGTAAGCCATTGCGATGCCAGTCGGCTAGTTGCTCACAGGCTGTTTTAATGGCCCAATTACCTAACTCAGTTTGTAAGTCGAGTTGGTCTAACAAATCGAGAAAGTAGTCTGGAGTAAGGATACCTAAGACAGGGTGCTGCCAGCGCACTAAGGTTTCCATACCAACAACTTGTCGATTAGTCATGGATAACTGGGGTTGATAGTAAAGTACAAACTGGTTTTTCTTAAAAGCCTCTTTTAATAAATCTTCTTTCTCTCGGCGTAGCGTGGCAGGGTTTACTTTGTTCTTGGAATAAAAAACATAGCTTTGTTTTTCAGCTAGTTTGGCTTGCTGCATTGCAAAGTCAGCGGCTGTTATGAGCTCATGTTCATTGAGGCCATCTCTAGGAAAAATGGCGACACCAATACTGGCGCTAGGAATAAATCGGTACTGTTCTATAGTGATTGGTTGCTTAATTTTCTGTAGGCAACGATTGATAGCTTTTATTACATCGATGTCATCGACAATATTATCAACAATAATACAAAATTGATTGCCGTCTAAGCGCGCGATAAAATCGACTTCACGCACCACTGATTTTAAGCCTTGAGCAATGGCGTGTAGAAATTGATCACCTAGTTGATGGCCGTAGCGATCATTAACCTCGTTAAAATCATCAAGGTCTATAAGCAAAAAAGCAAATTGCTCATTACGCCTAGTCGCTGTTTTTATTAAACAGGTCATGCGTTCATGATAGTAAGGTCTATGAGCTAACCCCGTTAGATTGTCATAATAAGACAAAGGCAGGGTGTCTAGCTCGTTCGGTTGTTGGTAAGTTGTCATGAGTGATGGCTTATAATTATCCTGATAGTTAAAATACTACGGCTGCCTGTTTTCTTAAAGCCTCTCTATGCAACACATCGTGTTACCGATGGGGAGTCAGGATAGTATCTTTGGGCGGGGTACTTTGATTTAGTTCTGGATAATCTAAAGTGTAGTGTAAGCCTCTACTTTCCTTGCGTTGCTGGGCGCAGCGAATAATGAGTTCAGCAACTATCACGAGATTACGCAATTCTAATAAGTCACTGGTCACGCGAAAATGGCCGTAATATTCGGCTATTTCTTTTTTAAGTAACTCGACTCGACTCAGCGCTCGATTTAAGCGCTTATCGGTTCTTACGATGCCGACATAGTCCCACATAAAGTGTCGCAGTTCACTCCAGTTGTGCGCAACGACCACTTCTTCGTCGGAGTCTATGACTTGTGATTCGTCCCAGTCGCGAATGGTGGGGATTGAGGCAATAGTGGCTAGTTGTTGTAATATGTCAGCACAGGCACGGTCAGCAAAGACTAGGCATTCTAGTAAAGAGTTACTCGCCATGCGATTAGCACCGTGCAGTCCAGTACAGGCTACCTCGCCGATGGCATACAAATGACTAATGTCAGTGCGAGCACAGTCATCTGTTAGCACTCCGCCACAGGTGTAATGTGCGGCTGGAACGACAGGGATGGGTTGTTGGGTGATATCTATGCCATAGTCTAAGCATTGTTGATAAATAGTCGGAAAGTGTTCGCGTATAAAATCGGCTGGTTTATGGCTGATATCCAAATAAACACAATCTATACCGCGTTTTTTCATTTCATGATCTATGGCTCTAGCGACTATATCTCTAGGAGCTAATTCGCCTCTAGCATCAAATTTCTCCATAAAAGAAGAGCCATCTTTAAGTACCAGTTTAGCACCTTCCCCCCTTAGGGCTTCGCTGATAAGAAAAGTTCTTGCCTCTGGGTGATAAAGGCAGGTAGGGTGGAATTGCATAAATTCCATATTGCTAATGCGACAACCTGCTCGCCAAGCCAGCGCAATACCATCGCCTGTCGAACTATGTGGGTTAGTGCTATAGATATAAGCCATATTCGCGCCACCCGTTGCCAGAACTACAATCTTCGCAGCGAAGGTTTTAACTTTATTTTCTTGACTATCTAATACATAGGCGCCAATAATTCGTTTGCCATTGGCATCGTCTGTTGCGGCGGTAATAAGCTCGACTACATTATGGTGTTCTAATAACTGAATATTGGGATGTTGTTGTGCACGTTCAATCAGTGACAGGGATACCGCTTTCCCAGTGGCATCGTCAGAGTGAACTACGCGTCGGTGTGAATGTCCGCCTTCTCGGTTTAAATGCAGTTGTGTCTGGCCTGAGGCGTTTTCCTCTTCAGTAAAGACTACTCCCTGTGTTCGTAACCATTCTATGGAGTTTTTACCTTGTGTTACAGTTAAGCGAACAATATCAGGATTACAAAGTCCTGCACCGGCATCAAGGGTATCTTCGATATGCGATTCTATAGAATCTTCGGCATCAAAAACCGCTGAGATGCCGCCTTGGGCATAATAAGTACTACTAGACGTTAGAGCGAACTTTGATAATACGGCAACGGCTATGTGTTGTTCAGCCAGTTTTAATGCTAGGGTAAGTCCTGCTCCGCCGCTGCCAATAATAAGTACATCAAGTTTTCTGGTATAGGGCATAGTGATCAGTCTGTCGGTACGAATAGTGAATAAAGTGTTGGTTACTAAGTGAAGGTTGTGGCTTAGTTGACAACGTTTATGGATAATAACGCTTTTTAGCGTGATAGCACAAATTTGCACATAAGAACTTTGTGATAATATAGCTATCCATGACCTTATTAAAAGAGCCGAAGTGATCCCTCTGCCCAGAAATAGCCAGCAATTAGACGAAGAATTAGTGTCGCGTGTGCAGCGTGGCGATAAAGCAGCGTTTGACTTTTTGGTGATCAAATATCAGCATAAAATTA
This sequence comes from uncultured Methylococcaceae bacterium, assembly GCA_903910205.1. Taxonomy (GTDB): domain Bacteria; phylum Pseudomonadota; class Gammaproteobacteria; order Methylococcales; family Methylomonadaceae; genus Methylobacter_C. The sequence continues at coordinate 5,135 of CAIVYW010000118.1, forward strand.
TTCAGTTAGTTAATTGTTATGTTAAAGACCCTAGTGAAGCGCAAGATGTCGCTCAAGAAGCTTTTATTAAGGCTTATAGAGCACTAGGCGATTTTAGAGGTGAGGCCGCTTTTTATACATGGCTATATCGCATTGCTATTAATACCGCTAAAAATTATTTGATGTTAAGAGCTAGAAGACATAGCGATTATCAGCTTGATATACAAGAAGTAGAAGCGTTAGGGAATGCGCCTCAATTACAAGGTTTGGAAACTCCCGAGCAATTATTGCTGAATGAAGAAATAATGACCACGCTCAATAAAGCGATTGAAGCTCTTCCCGAAGAAATGCTGGTCGCATTTAAGTTGCGAGAATTTGAAGGTTTGAGTTACGAAGAGATTGCAGTCGCTATGGATTGTCCTATTGGTACGATACGCTCACGACTCTTTAGGGCGCGTGAAGCCATTGATAAACAATTAACACCTTTACTAGAATAGGATGATTTAAAATGTCGGAAGATTTAAATCAAAATATATCTCAGTTTATGGATAATGAATTAGAGTATGCTGAGGCTCTGCTGTTATTAGCGACGCTCAATACGCAACCCGAACTACAACATAAATTAAAGCGCTATGCGGCGATTAGTGATGCCTTAAAGAGCGGTGTCTATTTAGAAGTAAAGGCTGATTTTTTAGATCATATAACTCAGCAGATACAGCAAGAGCCAATACCAATACCTGTTTTTGAAAAGCCAGCGGCTTTTAAGCAAGCTTATCCATGGTTAGTCTTGGCAGCATCTCTGGCCATTATTGCGTTACTTACGGAGCAACGCTTTAATAAAAGGCTCGTTATACCAGCGGCAACCCTACAGATGGCTCAACATTGGTTGCCTGAGTCGTCAGATCTTAATAAACGGATTAGCCTCTATCTTAAAGAGCACCGTTCTGATGCTTATGCACAAAGTCAGGACGAGGTTAAGCCTTATTAAGGTAACGACCTATCATCAAAAATGACGTTGCCTTGGATGTTGGGTTGCGAAAAGATGCCGTCTAAGCGACATGCATCATCATGTTACACATATATTTGTTTTATCACTATTAGGGAATGGAGTTGTTATGCTTAAAAAGCTTGCTTGGTGTGTTGTTCTCGTTTTTATGTTTAATCAAAATGGCTTAGCACAACTGCCAGATTTTACCGAGATGGTAAAAACTAATGGCGTTGCTGTCGTAAATATTAGTACCACGCAAAAAGCGAAACCTGAAGCGGTTGAGGGTGTCCCAAAAGAAATCCCTATGCCCGAAGGTATGCCACCTGAAATGGAGGAATTGTTTAAACATTTCTTTAATAATCCTAATGGCGGAGGTAATGGTGCAGAGGGTGACGGTGATGAGGGTGATACTCAGTCTTTAGGATCAGGTTTTGTGATTGATAAAAGTGGTTATGTACTCACTAATCATCATGTTGTTAAAGGTGCTGATGAAATTATTGTTAAGTTTTCTGATCGACGTGAGTTAGTTGCCAAGCTGATTGGTTCTGATGTGCGTACCGATGTGGCCTTGTTAAAAGTTGATGCGGCTGATTTACCGGTAGTCAGTATTGGTGATCCTAGTAAACTTCAGGTCGGTGAATGGGTGCTCGCTATTGGTTCTCCGTTTGGCTTTGAGCAATCAGTGACTGCGGGTATTGTGAGTGCTAAAGGTCGTAGTTTGCCCGGTGGAAATTATGTGCCGTTTATACAAACCGATGTAGCGATTAATCCTGGAAACTCAGGTGGCCCTTTGTTTAATATGGATGGCAAAGTGGTGGGTATTAATTCACAAATTTATAGTCGTACCGGTGGCTTTATGGGACTTTCATTTGCCATTCCTATGGATGTGGTTATGAATGTAGTCAGCCAAATTAAAGCCAATGGTAAAGCTACGCATGGTTGGTTAGGTGTGCAAATTCAAGATGTAACAAGGGAACTCGCTGAATCTTTTGGTATGAAAAAACCTCAAGGTGCGTTGGTTTCTAAAGTAATGCCTGATAGTCCAGCAGAAAAAGCGCAGCTACAGATTGGTGACATTATTACTGAATTTAATGGACAGTCTATTGAAAAATCGGGTGATTTGCCGCCTATGGTCGGTATAACGCCGATTAAAGATAAAGCGACGCTGAAAATTATCAGACAAGGTGAGGAAAAAATCATTAACTTTAATATCGGCTTATTGCCGGATCAAGTTGATAAAGTGGCTGACAGTAAAGCAGAAAAAGCCAAGCCTACTAATAGACTGGGCGTAACAGTCACTGATTTGACGGCTGAAGAAAGACAATCGACACAGGTCAGTAAAGGTGGTGTGCTGGTACAAAATATAGCTAAAGGTGCCGCCAAGACGGCTGGTATTCAAGTGAGTGATGTCATCTTACGACTTGATAATCAATTAGTTCATGATGTGGCTGGCTTTGAAAAGATGGTTAAAAATTTACCGGTCGCTAAGTCAGTCGCTGTTTTAATTCAGCGTCGTGGTAGTCCCGCCTTTTTAGCACTTAAGATTGAAAAATAAAATGATAGCGGTGTAATGTAAACAGCACTCAATCAAGAGTTGTTGTTTGCATTACCCTACAGTAGCGGCGGATTTATCCCGCCGTTTTTGTGGGGAATGGCCCATAAAACTTAAACTGAATAGGCTGGATTAGTTTAAAATCCACGCTTTAGTCAAAATCTCTCACTCTTGCTTACTAATTGACTCATGCAACCTACACATACTGATGTTTTAACGACCCTTTCAACGCTGCGTGATTATATACGCTGGGCAGCCAGTCGCTTTACCATTGCTGGCGTTAGTTTTGGACATGGTACGTTGACCGCACTTGATGAAGCGGCAGCCCTAGTCTTACATACGGTACATCAACCCTATAATTTGGCAGAAGCTTATCTTGATGCGGCACTCACTATGGCTGAGCGCTCGGCGATTATCGATATCATCGACAGACGTATTAATGAAAGAACGCCGGCCGCTTATTTAACGAATGAGGCTATATTTGCTGGACTTGCTTTTTATGTTGATAATCGGGTATTAGTACCCAGATCACCGATTGCTGAATTAATTGAGCAGCGTTTTTCACCTTGGGTAGAAGAAGAGCAAGTCTTTCGTATTTTAGATTTGTGTACTGGTAGTGGTTGTATTGCTATTGCCTGTGCTTATGCTTTTCAAGAAGCCTACGTAGATGCGGTCGATTTATCTACCGATGCCTTGGTGGTCGCGGCTATCAATATTGAAAAACATCAGATGGCAGAGTCGGTCAGGCTATACCACTCTGACTTATTTAAGGAATTGCCAGCGGCGCAATATGACATTATTGTCAGCAATCCACCTTATGTCAGTCAACAAGAATGGTCAGAATTGCCTGAAGAGTTTCGTGCAGAACCTGATATGGGCTTTAAAGGTGGTGAGTCAGGGTTGGATCTTGTTATCCGTATTTTGGTGGATGCCGATGCGTATTTGGCAACGCAGGGGATTTTGTGTGTGGAAGTGGGCAGTAGTGCCCAAACCTTACAAGAGACTTTTCCTAGCGTGCCTTTCTTTTGGATGAATTTTGAACGAGGGGGTGATGGCGTGTTCTTGCTCACGGCAGGACAGGTTCATGAATATCACCATTTATTTATAGCGGCGTTAGGTTAATATGTCTGGAAATACGATAGGAAAATTATTTACGGTCACCTCTTTTGGTGAAAGTCATGGCCCTGCAATAGGCTGTATTGTTGATGGCTGCCCTCCAGGATTACTGCTATCAGAAGCTGATTTACAAGAAGATCTTGATCGCAGAAAACCAGGTACGTCAAGACATACCACGCAACGTCGTGAAGCCGATGTGGTAAAAATATTATCAGGGGTGTTTGAAGGCAAAACTACCGGTACGCCTATCGGCTTATTGATAGAAAATACCGATCAACGCTCAAAAGATTATTCTAAAATTGCCGATACCTTCAGGCCGGGACATGCTGATTATACTTATCAGCAAAAGTACGGTTTTAGAGATTATCGCGGGGGTGGTCGTTCATCTGCTCGTGAAACGGCCATGCGAGTCGCAGCCGGAGGTATTGCCAAAAAATATCTTAAAGAACTGGCTGGCATAGAAGTTCGTGGTTATTTATCGCAATTGGGGCCGATCAAAATAGAAAAGCTTGATTGGTCAGTCATTGATAGCAATCCCTTCTTTTGTCCTGATAGCGATAAAGTAGCAGAAATGGAAGCGTATATGGATGCTTTGCGTAAGGAAGGTGAGTCCATAGGCGCAAGAATTGAGGTGGTCGCAACCAATGTGCCGCCGGGTTTAGGCGAACCTATCTTTGATCGTTTAGATGCTGATCTAGCTCATGCCTTGATGAGTATTAATGCGGTTAAAGGCGTAGAGATTGGTGATGGCTTTGCTTGTGTTAACAGTAAAGGTACACAGTTTCGTGATGAAATAACGCCTGAGGGCTTTTTGAGTAATCATGCCGGAGGTATTTTAGGCGGTATTTCTAGTGGTCAGTCTATTACCGCGAGTATTGCCTTAAAACCGACCTCTAGCTTACGCTTGCCAGGTAAAAGCATTAATCAGCAAGGTGAGGCCATAGAGGTCAGTACCGAAGGTCGTCATGATCCTTGTGTGGGCATACGCGCCACACCGATAGCCGAAGCAATGATGGCCTTGGTCTTGATGGATCATTTACTAAGACATAGGGCCCAAAACCTGCACGTTCAATCGGGACTGCCTATTATTAGGTAATTGCTGGCTATTAATTTAAGGCTGATCAGTGTTACAAATATATCGTTCACATGTCCTACGTCACAACTCACATTTAAGCGAAAACAGTTTGTGTGGAGTGCAATAGCTTCAGCTATTGGCTTTTAAAACAGCTGAAGCTGTTTTACTCCAAGCTTACAGATTACTTAACTGTGGGCAGTGACGCGGGGCATGGGAACGATAAAAACTTTCTTATCTTCATGAAGTAACTAAATGTCTATTCCTTACTGGCGGCTGTCAGGTTTTTATTTTTTCTATTTTGCAACGCTAGGTGGATTCATTCCTTATTGGAGTCTTTATTTAAAAGATTTTGGTTTTGATCCCATTGAAATTGGTGAGCTCTCGGCGTTTTTAGTTGGCACAAAAATAATTGCGCCTAATTTAAGCGGATGGATAGCCGATCATACCGGTAAAAGTATCGGTATCATTCGGCTGGCAGCCTTTTTTGCTACACTGATCTTCGCAGGGTTTTTATGGGCGCATGATTATGTAGGCTTTGCCTTGATCACTATAGGCTTTAGTTTTTTTTGGAATACCATGTTGCCGCAATTTGAAGCGGTGACCTTAGCGCATTTAAGAAATGAAGCGCATCGTTATAGTCGAATAAGGTTGTGGGGATCGATTGGTTTTATTGTTGCGGTGCTGAGTATCGGTGCTGTTTTAGAGCATTATCCCGTCAGCTTGCTGCCGCTAATCATCGGGGCCTTATTATTGTTAAATGCTGGTATTACCTTTGTAACTCCTGAAGCTAAAAGCATTAGTTTGGATAGGGCAGTACATGGCATGTTAAAAATCATTAAGATACCAGAGGTGTTAGCCTTTATGGCGGTTAATGTCTTACTGCAAATAGCTCATGCTCCGTATTATGTTTTCTACTCCATCTATCTTAAGCATGCACAATACTCGGCTATGGTGACCGGATTACTCTGGGCATTAGGTGTCTTGGCCGAGATTGTGTTATTTATGTATATGCGCAATCTGTTAAAACATTGTTCATTACGCGCCATTCTTTTGCTGAGTTTAGCGCTGGCAACGGCTAGATGGCTAATGATAGGCTGGGGTTCGGATTATTTGTGGGTACTCATTGTTGCGCAACTATTACATGCGGCCACTTTTGGGGGCACTCATGTCGTTGCTATGTATTTGCTGCATCGTTATTTTGGGGAGCAACATCAAGGTAAAGGCCAAGCGTTATATACCAGTCTTTGTTTTGGCTTAGGTGGCGTGCTGGGTAGTCTTTATAGTGGTTATTATTGGGATTTACTAGGCTCACGAGTGGTGTTTTCAATGGCTGCCGCCTGTTGTGGCTTAGCATTTATCATTGCTTATATTTGGGTCGCTAGGGAAAATAGCCAAGATAGGCTAGTGGTAGGTTAGAATAAGCCCATTAGTCATGTTTAAAATAATGACAACTATCCGCTCCATGATATTTCTTATAATTCAAGCTTAAGGTGACAGCATGAAGAAAACCCTTGCTCGGTGGGCCTTAGATATTTGGTATAAAGACCCTTTCATTGGTGTGTGGCTAATGCCTTTTGGCTTTTTATTCAGTGATGTGGTTCGCTTTAGAAAGTTTTTATATAGCATTGGGCTACTAAAAACCCAGACTTTACCGGTGCCGGTTATTGTCGTGGGTAATATTACCGTGGGCGGTACGGGTAAAACGCCGTTAATTATTTATTTGGCCAACTATCTTAAAAACGCAGGCTTTAAGCCAGGTATTATCAGTCGAGGTTACGGAGGACTAGCCGACTCTTGGCCGCAGTGGGTGATTACAGATAGTCTGGCAAAAGATGTCGGTGATGAAGCGTTGTTAATCGCTAAACAAACAGGATGCCCTATGGCAGTTGGGCCGTTACGGGTAGATGCTGCTCGTTTGTTATTAGAAAAGGCCGATTGTGACGTTATTTTATCCGATGACGGTTTACAGCATTATGCCTTACATAGAGATATTGAAATTGCCGTCATTGATGGTGAGCGTCGCTTTGGTAATAGTTATTGTTTACCTGCCGGGCCTTTACGCGAGCCTATTGAACGCTTAACCAGTGTCGACTTTATTATCGTCAATGGTGAAAAACAAGAACCTAATGAATTTTCTATGCACTTAGTGGGCGATATCGCTATTAATTTAGTCACGGGTGAACAAAAAGCCTTAGTTGATTTTAATACTGAAGATTGTCATGCGCTGGCGGGTATAGGTAATCCAGAACGGTTTTTTAAGCAGTTAGCATTAGCAGGACTTAACACTAGCAACAAAAGTTTTCCCGATCATTACTCGTTTCAACGCGAGGATATTGAGTTTTCTGATCAAAAGCCCGTGCTGATGACAGAAAAAGATGCGGTAAAATGCACGTTATTTGCAGGTCAGCAACATTGGTATGTGCCAGTGACGGCTAAGCCTGACAGTCTTTTTACAGAACAATTATTAAATCTTTTAAGAGAAAAGCATGATAGATAAAAAATTACTCGATATTTTGGCCTGCCCACTATGTAAAAGTCCATTGCATTATGATAAGGTCAATGATGAATTGCTATGCAGAGCCGATCGTTTAGCTTTCCCTGTTCGCGATGACATTCCCGTTATGATAGAAGATGAAGCGCGTCAGTTAAGCAGTGAAGAAGTAGACGCTTTATATCAATGAGCCAGCGTTTTAAAGTTGTTATCCCTGCTCGATATGGTTCAAGCCGATTACCGGGTAAACCTTTATTAGAGATAGCGGGAAAACCAATGATTGTTCATGTGTGTGAACGCGCTAAAGAAGCAAATGCTGAAGAAGTCGTAGTCGCAACAGATGATCAGCGTATCTTTCAAGCCGTCTCTGCTTTAGGTATAAAAGCGGTGATGACACGAGTTGACCATCAAAGTGGCACAGAAAGAATTGCTGAGGTGGCAAGGCTTTGTGGTTGGTCTGAAGATGACATTATTGTTAATTTGCAAGGTGATGAGCCCTTAATTCCTCCCGAGTCTATACGAGAGGTTGCTCTCGCTTTAGCCAGTCAAAAGCTAGCGGGTATTGCTACTTTGGCGGCTAAAATGCTTTCTTCAGAAGAAATATTTAATCCTAATGCAGTTAAGGTCGTTTTGAATCAGGCCGGTTATGCGTTGTACTTTAGTCGTGCGCCTATTCCGTGGGAAAGAGGCGTTTTTGATCAGATAGATAGAACGCCGTCAGGTAGTGTGCCTTATCTTCGGCATATTGGTTTATATGCTTATAGGGTGAGTTTTTTAAATCGCTATTGTTCATGGCCAGCCTCGGCACTGGAGTCGGTCGAAGCATTGGAACAATTGAGAATACTTTGGCAGGGTGAAGCGATTTTAGTCAAAGTGATCGATAAGACGCCAGAGGCTGGTGTAGATACGCCTGAAGACCTGCTAAGGGTGGCTAGAGTATTGGCATTGGCGCATTGATTAAAGCCGCTGTTGATTTTAATGTCAGCCAATTAATAGTAAAATCATCGCTATTGTTTGACAGAAGCGGATTACATTAGTAATTTGTCCTGCTTTGTTGTGACTTCTCATCATTTAGTGTTGTTGAGAAGCTATTTTTTTTAATTTTACTCATACTTGGGTTGCTCAAGAGCTGTTAATGCAAGAATTTCATAGAATAAGTCGTTTACCTCCTTACGTATTTAACATAGTTAATGAGTTGAAAGCCAAAGCTCGTGCGGCCGGAGAAGATATTATTGATTTTGGTATGGGGAATCCCGATCAACCCACGCCACAACATATTGTTGATAAATTGATAGAGGCCGTTCAGCGTCCAGATACTCATCGATATTCAGTTTCTAAGGGTATTCCTAGATTAAGAAAGGCGATTTGTGATTGGTACAAAACGCGATACGATGTCGATTTAGACCCCGAAACGGAAGCCATTGTTACCATAGGCTCTAAAGAAGGTCTAGCGCATTTAGCCTTAGCAACACTGGGGCCTGGGGATGTGGTGTTGGTGCCTAATCCTGCTTACCCTATACACCCTTACGGTGTAGTTATTGCCGGTGCTGATCTTCGGCATGTGCCAATGATTCCCGGTGGTGATTTTTTTGAAGAATTGCAAAAAGCCATCGTTGATTCTTGGCCTAAGCCCAAAATGCTCATTCTTAATTTCCCAGGAAATCCGACTACCGAATGTGTGGAGCTTGATTTCTTTGAGAAAATTATTGCTGTTGCTAAAGAGCATAATATCTGGGTGGTTCAGGATATTGCTTATGCGGATATCGTTTTTGATGGCTATAAAGCCCCCTCTATACTTCAAGTCGAAGGCGCTAAAGATATTGCAGTAGAATTTTTCTCCATGTCTAAAAGCTATAACATGCCAGGCTGGCGTGTCGGTTTTATGTGTGGCAATAAAGAGCTAGTTTCTGCTTTGGCAAGAATTAAATCTTATCTGGATTACGGTACTTTTGCGCCCATACAAATTGCCGCGATTGCCGCTTTAGAAGGACCACAAGAGTGTGTGACTGAAATTGCCGAGATGTATAGAAAAAGACGTGATGTCCTGTGTGAAGGTTTGAATGCCGCAGGCTGGCCCGTTGAAAAACCCAAAGCAACTATGTTTGTTTGGGCAAAAATACCCGCCGCTTATCAAGCAATGGGCTCGTTGGAGTTTTCTAAGAAATTATTACTAGAAGCCAAAGTGGCGGTAGCGCCCGGTGTAGGTTTTGGTCAGTATGGTGATGATCATGTGCGTTTTGGCTTAATAGAAAATGAACACCGTACCCGTCAAGCCGTTCGTGGTATTCGTCTGATGATGAAAAAAGATGGCTTAGTTACTTAAATGTTCTCTTGTGGGAGTTACGTAGGTCGGGTTAGCGATAGCGTAACCCGACATTTCGTAGGCTATATTGTCGAGTTACGCTATCGCTAACCCGATCTACATAATAGAAGAAAATAATGTTTAACTGGAGCTTGAATTGAAACCGGTAAAAGTAGGTGTATTAGGATTGGGTACAGTAGGCGGTGGTACCGTTAATGTACTAAAGCGCAATGCCGCAGAAATCGCTAGACGGGCGGGCAGGGAAATTACCATTACCCGTGCTTCAGTTAAAGACTTAGATAAGCAACGTATCTGTGATACCCAGGGTATTATTTTAACTACCGATCCTATGGACATCATTAATGATCCTGA
>CAIVYW010000119.1 GCA_903910205.1 uncultured Methylococcaceae bacterium
CCTAATGCCGTATAGTTGATACCTTCGGAGTGTTCCCCGTTCTCGTTACAAGCTTCGTAGTACGTTTTTGTGTCCTCTTCCGATACTATGAAGCATCCCATCATGTCGGCATCTACAGCAGCGTTTAGTGCCTCTTGTTCATGCGATGCAAAGATTGCACATACAGGCCCATGACAATGACCAATAAGGAACATACGAACATTGTGCGGATTGTACCGCGATGCACTATCCAATGCTCCAGGTAACATAACGTCATTGCAAATAATCTCTTCAGGTGACACACTGAAAACATTAACAGGTGTCAGGCGATTGCCGATAGTGTGAATTTTGAACATAATATTTCCCTTTATTTATTGAAATTACGTATGTAATCAATTATAACCTGTTTATTGCCTGACTGTTTATAAACTCGACCTGAATCACTGACTGCTTTATGCAGCCACCCTGTTTTAATATGCTTAAGTTTTACTTCACTCATAACCAATCATTCCTGAAAATAGTATGGTGAATAACATCAGTATGCAAAACACCATTTATCATAATATTTTGAATTTCAACAACATCAAACCACTGATCTGATGATTTTCTAAACCAAGCTGCACATGCTATCTTTGCGCCTTTCAGAGTAGAATAACTTTTCTTTGCAGGACCAAATGCGTAATTAATTTTAAACATGAGTATCACCCTTTTAGAATTGCACAAATTATTTTAAGAGAACATCTCTGCAAAAGTTTCGACACATTCACCACAATCTGAGAGTTTTACTAGATAAACTGTGAAATAACCTGCTGTGAAATAACCTGTCCCGTGATAACCGTTAAAATCTTGTATTTGATTCTGAGAATTAAAACTCATAAAGTCGCCAAGAAAATGAGTTTCATTATTACAACGAAAAAACTGGCCACCATCTCCACAATAATCGTATTCTTTCTGTTCTGCTTCAGTTAGGTCTGAAAAGTAGATAATTTCGAGATCTGTGCCTAGTGTTTTAAATGTAGTTGAATTAGTCATTTGTAAGCCTGTAAAGTTTAATTAATTTTTAATTGTAGCATTAGAATTGTGCAAAAACAAAACAGTCATCTTTAGTTTTGCCGCATACCGTAGTATTTTCTTGTAGAAACTCCTCAACAGCCTTGATTAATGCTTGTTCGTCATTCTTATCAATCTCTGATACATCCAGCATATTGCTATACAGGGAAATAACAGTCTCGTAATGTAATTCGTCATATTCGCAACAAATACCAACAACGTCCAGTTCAATATCATTACCACAGTCGTCACTCATTTCATCAATATAATCAAAAATAATGCGCTTTGCGTCATAAGAAAATTGATCATTACAGCAAGCATTGTAAAAAGCATCACAAAATCTGGAAAAGTTTACAGTTTGAATAATTGCCATGATAATTCCTTTTAAGTTTAAGGCTTTGCATTATTGCGTCAGCCCATGTAATACATTATAGAGTTTCTACATCTATCTGTAAAGCGTATTTCTCAATATCCGTCACTTTCCACAGATTCAATCATAACTTGTTCATAACCACACTTCCAATCCTTCCAGCCTCCCGAACTCACAGGATACGGATTGTTAGCAGAACAACCGCCGTTAATGTATTCTTTGAAGCCTTGATTGTATGCACTCATGCCAAAAACCCTTGTTATCTTCGCTGCTTGACGCTATGTCTTCAGCCCATGTATAAG
>CAIVYW010000120.1 GCA_903910205.1 uncultured Methylococcaceae bacterium
CCATTTGCAGCATAGTTAATGTGTTATTTTTAAAACAGACTCATCTGAAAATTTAAAATTTTCCAGATGACAGTAGAATTGCTTTTAGCCCTGACTTATTTTCGGACAGCCTCCTAGGGTATCCCGAGCTATGAATGGCGCTTAGGATCCTGCAATGACCTGTAGGCCGGATAAACAACGCGCATCCGACTATTTGAGTGGATGCGCGTGTACCCCACCCTACATAAGTGTAAGGATGCGTATAATGATGAGAGCGAAGCTTAGGAACAAACGCAAGGTGCGCGATGACCGTTTTAGATTATTACGGCTTCACACCTATCGCTTCGTTATTGCTGGTAATGATATAACTTTTATGCGGCTATTGAATAAACCTAAGCTTGCTCTGATAGCAGCGTTAATTATTTTTCTAATAACGGGATTTTATTTTCTTTACCATTCCAACTATCAGCGTCTGGAAGTGGTGATTTAACTTCAGTCAGTATCGGCCACTGTTTAGCTAATTCTGCATTTAATTGAATAAATATTTCTTGACCCTCTGGAAGCTCGTCTTCAGCAAATATTGCATTCGCAGGGCATTCAGGCTCACATAAGGTGCAGTCGATACACTCATCAGGATCAATAACTAAAAAATTAGGTCCTTCATGAAAGCAATCAACGGGACATACATCAACGCAATCAGTAAATTTACATTTTATACAGTTTTCTGTGACTACAAAGGTCATTTATCTTACCTGGTGATTTAGGGAATTTTAATTTGAATTGCAATGATAGCAGAAAGGAATACCCCTTAATATACTGTTTTATGATTTTTTATTTGACGTTAATCATTCCTCAAAACAGCTTCCGGTATTTTTTATTACTTTCTACATCATTAAAGCGGCCTATAAGCACCCTATTTAACCAAGTCTGCTATGTTACTTAACTATTACAATCGCTTAAGTAAATCTCAAGCAAATCTCACGTAAAGTTTCCCACGCATCCCCTGATTGCTGGCCTTTTATCTGTCTGTCCGCTTTAGCACCTAACACCAATATACCGGTTAATTCTTTATCACTAAGCCTATTCAATACATGACTGATTAACTGTTTTCGCTTATCCCAGACTTGGTTGTTTTTATAAACCAAGTCTCTGGATTGTCCACCTGCAATCGCCCATTTAATTTTAATTAAGCTGCGTGCTTCACGCGTCAATGCCCACAATACGATAGGAGCGGCGACACCTTCTCCACGCAAGCCTAATAAAATTTTAACAATACGATCTTCTTTATCCGACAAAACACTATCAATGAGCTTAAACACATCGTACCTTGAATTATCGGCCACTACGGCTAAGATTTGTTGCAGGCTTAAACGACCCGCACCATAAAGCACATAGAGTTTTTCTATTTCTTGAGCCGCAGCCAACAAATTACCTTCAACTCTTGAAGCCAATAAACGCAAGCCATCAGTATCCGCTGACAAACCTCGCTGCTGAAGTCGCTGTTGCAACCAGTTAACTAAATCCTGGCCATCCAATGGCCAAACTTGAATGACTATACCCCGTTTATCTAATGCTTCAAACCAACGTGTCTTTAATGAGGCACTTGCAAGTTTCCCTGCGGTAATAAGCAATAGATTATCTTCTTGCAAGCGCTCACAATAAGCGATCAAAGCCTTAGCACCGTCAATTCCTGGCGTACCGCTAGGCAATCTTAAGTCGATGACTTTTTTATCTGCAAATATAGACATGGCATCTGCTATAAAAGCTAACTGATGCCATTCAAAATCTGCATCGACTGTAATCACTTCACGATTATCATAACCGGCTAAGCGTGCAGCCTTTCTAATCGTATCAGCCATTTCACCTAACTGTAATGGCTCATCACCGGTAATAACATAAATAGGCTTTAAGCCTTTTTTTAACTCGGCATTTAGCTGCCCAGGCTTAATACGCATAATTATTTAGGCTTGGTATTAATAACCACTTTAGCGCGATTGACGATGGTACGCACGGCTTGAAGATACATCTCGTTTTTAATGGTGGTCTCTTCACTCTCTTTAGCGATGATAGCCAGCTGGTCATTATAATACTCACGCTTAATTTCCAAAGGCTGACGCGCCATTAATAGAGTGTCTTTAGCATCAACAATTTCATATTCCATTCGATAATCCAATTCAAAATCATTGGCCACACCGGTTGCCGCTAGCGATAGCACTCTACGCTGACTGTTTTCATCAAATATTCGGATAATAATACCGGCTGTTTCAGCAGAAGCTGCAATAGGAATTGATGATAGCTCCATCGCTTTCTTAAATTGCGCTTGCAACGGAGCAGACCCTCCTTCTAAAAAGATATTTTTCATACCGGCAGGCAGTTCAAAAGCCCCACGCAGATGATAGCCACAGGCACTTAACAACAAAGCCATCAAGACAATGACTGATTTTTTAATTAGCACATAAACCCCTAAAATTATCGTGTAAAAAGGTGAGCAAAGCTCACCTTATAAACCATCTTAAACAACAATATTAATCAGCTTTTTAGGCACAACAATTACTTTTCTAATCGGTTTGCCGTCAATAAAGCGAAGTGCTAGCTCGTCACTCAGAGCCTGCGCTTGTATCTCTTCAGAACTAGCGCTCATCGAAACTGAAATCTTACTACGCAACTTACCATTGATCTGTATAACCAACTCAATAGTATCTTGCTCTAAAGCCGACTCATCAACTTGAGGCCAAGCCACAGCCAGTACCGCTTGCTGATGGCCTAAATCCAGCCATAATTGATGACAAATATGAGGAACGATAGGTGCCAACATCAACACAATCGCTTCTAAAGCTTCTTGACGTATCGCTTTACCATTATCAGAATCATCTACAAACCTAGATAAGGTATTGACCAGTTCCATATTGGCGGCAATAGCGGTATTAAAAATAGTACGCACCCCGACATCATGACTTACTTTTTGGATCGTTTGATGTACCAATCGACGTACTGTTTGCTGCTCAGCTGTCATTGACGATTTGTCCAATGCGACAACAGAACCTCCAGCGTCATTATGCGTAAAGGCTTGCTTCCAGAGTCTTTTCAAAAATCTGAACGCACCTTCCACACCACTATCTGACCACTCTAACGATTGTTCTGGCGGCGCAGCAAACATGATAAATAAGCGCACCGTATCAGCACCGTATTGATCAATCAAGCCTTGTGGATCAACGGTATTACCTTTAGATTTAGACATTTTTGTGCCATCTTTCAGCACCATGCCTTGCGTCAATAACTTTTTGAAAGGTTCATCGCAGACCAATAAGCCTTCATCACGCATCAGTTTAGTAAAAAACCGCGCATATAATAAGTGCAAAATCGCATGTTCAATACCGCCAATATAATGATCGACAGGCAACCAATATTTAGCACTGTCATCCAACATACTGTCAGCTTTACTACTGGCAAAACGTGCAAAATACCAAGATGACTCCATGAAAGTATCAAAAGTATCGGTTTCACGACGCGCGGCTTTAGCACACGATGGACAGGCTACATGAGAAAAAGTCGGATGTGCCACCAAAGGCGATTGTGAACCATCCAGAACAACGTCTCTCGGTAGCTCTACGGGTAAATCTTGTTCTGGCACAGGCACAGTACCACAATCATCACAATAGATAACGGGGATAGGTGCGCCCCAATAGCGTTGCCGAGAAACGCCCCAGTCACGTAAACGGAAATTGGTTTTACGATGGCCTTTCTGAGCTTTTTCTAGGGTTTCAGAAATCGCTACAAAGGCAAGCTCTGAGGTTAAACCATCAAAGTCAGCCGAATTTTTCAACACACCTTTTACGGTATAAGCATGCTCTGAACAATCGTCATCTTCGCCATTTTTAGCAAAGATCACTTGCTTAATAGCAATGCCATATTTGCTCGCAAATTCATAGTCACGTTGATCATGAGCCGGAACCGCCATGACAGCGCCCGTTCCGTAACCCATTAAAACAAAATTGGCGATCCACACAGGCACTAACTCACCTGTAAGCGGGTGCTGTGCTTTAATACCGGAATCTATGCCGCGTTTTTCCATGGTTTCCATGGCTGCTTCTGATGTTTCCATCATTTTGCAGTCATTGATGAAATCACTAATAGCCGTGTTAGCTATCGCAGCTTGTAAGGCCAGTGGATGTTCAGCAGCAACGGCTAAATAAGTAACACCCATTAAGGTATCAGGCCGCGTGGTATAAATCCGTAAAGGCTGATCCATATCGGCGACAGGAAAATCCATCTCCACACCTTCAGAACGACCTATCCAATTGGCTTGCATGGTCTTCACTTGCTCTGGCCAACCGTCTAATGTTTCTAAAGACGCTAGCAACTCATCGGCATAAGCCGTGATTTTTAAAAACCATTGCGCGATTTCTTTACGTTCAACTTGGGTATCACAACGCCAGCAACAACCATCAATAACCTGCTCATTAGCCAACACGGTCATATCATGCGGACACCAATTAACCGGAGCGGTTTTTTTGTAAACTAGCCCTTTAGCCAGCAGTTTAAGGAAAAACCATTGCTCCCACTTATAATAACTAGGATCACAGGTCGCCAATTCGCGACTCCAATCATAGCCAAAACCCAAGCGTTTAAGCTGGTCGCGCATATAATCAATGTTTTCATAGGTCCAATCAGCAGGATGAACGCCATGTTGCATCGCTGCATTTTCAGCAGGTAAGCCAAAAGCATCCCAGCCCATAGGCTGTAAAACATTTTTGCCCAACATGCGCTGATAACGACTAATAACATCGCCTATCGTGTAATTACGCACATGGCCCATATGCAATTTACCGCTAGGATAAGGGAACATGGATAAGCAATAATACTTTTCCTGCGTAGAAGATTCAGACACATTAAATACACCTGAGCTTTCCCAGATAGCTTGTACGTCTTGCTCAATAGCGAGCGGTTGATAATTTTCTTGCATCCTTCTC
>CAIVYW010000121.1 GCA_903910205.1 uncultured Methylococcaceae bacterium
CAGCCAGTGCACTACCGCGTTTGTTTTTCGCTCGCGAGACGGGGTTTATAACCCCGTCTCAAACGTTTGATATTGCCATTAGCTTTGAAAGATCATCGAAGAAACACGCCTACTTTTGGTTATATAACGCCGTTTGGATGCATCTAAACGTTTCGGGCGGGGGTATAACCCCCGCCCGGCATTGGTCTGGAGTAAAACAGCTTCAGCTGTTTTAGTGCAATAGCTAAAGCTATTGCACTCCCGGCATCTTAGCTCCAAGCTTTTTAACCGCCTACCGCGTTTGTTTTTACTTCCAACCAATCATTGACTTCGTGCAGGTTTTCTTCACCGATTGAGCCGATGGCGTGCATAAAACGTATACGGTTTTTAATATAGGTATATTTAGCAACGGCTAAATCTTTTTTAGCTGAAAACTCATCTTGTTGGGCTTTGATCAAATCACTAATCGTTACCACACCTAAACGATAACCTTTTTCCATGGCTTCAAATGATTTACTGGTAGATTCTAAGGCTTTTTGTGACGCTTTAATGCTATGAGTCGCGGCATTGGTACTTAAAAAAGCATCACTGGTTTCTTTAGTAATGGCACGCATAGTGGCTTCATTATCATTCTTAGTCATTTGTAAACGATACTTTGCCTCAGAGACCTGATTATAAGTGATACCTCCTGAAAATAAGGGCACGACCACGTTGATAGCGGCTGTTTGCACTTGAACGGGGGGGGATGCAGAACTTTGATACCCAGTGTCGGTATTATAATAGTTCAGCTGTAAATCAGCGGTGGGCATATATTTAGCTTTTTGTGCGGTCACATTTACATCGGCGGCAAGCACGGCTTTTTGTTTGGCAGAAATAGCAGGATTCTGACTTTGTGCCATTTCTAGCCATTGCTGCAAATTGCCTTGAATTTCTACATAATCAACCTGTGCTTTAAGATGATTGAGTGGTGCAGAAGCAACACCGGTTAATTCACTTAAACTGGCTAACGCGGTAATACGCTTACTTTCTGCAACAATTTCTGCCGCTTTAAGTTGATCTAGCCTTGCTTCTATGGCATAAAGATCAGTAATTTTTAATAATTGTTTGGCATATTGCTTTTGTATTTGTGCTAATTTTTTTTCTGTCGCTAACGTTTCTGTTTGTGCAAAATAAACTTCATCTTCAGCCTGTAATTCACTAAAGTAATGATCCACTACATCAAACATCAACTGATTATGGGCTTCAATAGCCTCAGTCTCATATTGATCTTCGACCTTACTCGCTTGTCGCCATGCCCAAAACTTGCCAAAATCCATCAACGATTGACTCAAAGATAAATAATAGCGCGTACCGGGATAATTAGTAATGGCGTCATGAACTGGAAGTGCTTTTGATGTACTAGTAGCTGGCGTAGCGGCAGTTGTAGTACTCCTATTATCCGACCAGTTACCCGTAAGAGATACTTGTGGCAACATTTGTCCTAAGGCTTGGTTTTTTTGTGCAGCGCCCATACCGACTTTTTCTACCGCGCTTTTGGATTTAGGATCCGCATCCAGTGCTTGCTGGTAAATAAGCAGTAGATCATCAGCTTGCGCACGGTAGGCGCAAGCCAGCATAATAACCCATAGTCCGCATCTCAATAAGTTCATGCAGATCAATCTTCTATAAATGAGCGGGCAAAGAAATTACTCGCCGGTTGTGCCAAATATCTAAATAACGTTCTTTCACCGGTATTAATGAGCACTTCCGCTGGCATACCGGGCAATAATTGTAACTCACCGAGCTTTTTACGGCTTTCAGGGGTTACTTCCACCTTGGCTAAGTAATAAGAGCTGCCCGTTTTTTGATCCATAATGCTATCTGGCGATAAACTGATGAGCTTACCTTCCAATTTTGGTGTTTGAGACTGCTTAAAAGAACTAAAACGTATTTCTGTTTTCGAACCCACCCTCACTCGATCAATGTCCATAGGTGACACTTGGGCATCTATGATTAATTCAGCATCTTGAGGCACAATGTCTAAAATAGGATTACCTTGGGTAATCACGCCATTTTCGGTATGGGCTGCTAAACCTAACACCATACCGCTGGCAGGTGCCTTAATAACGACGCGCTCAAGTTTATCTTGAGCGGCAGCGACTCGTTGCTGGGCATCATTCAGTTGGGCTTGCCCCTCACTTAGCTTAGTGGCCACTTCTTGTTGAAATTCTTTTTCTACTTGTAAAATTTGTAAGCGCGTTTCGCTGATCAGCATTTGATTCGTGGCAATCTCTGAGTTCTGCTGGGCAATATCACCGGTCTGTGTGGCATAGCTACGCTCCAATTCACGTAAATGCTGCTTGTCTGCAAAGCCCTCTGCCAACAGCTCTTTTAGGTCTTTAATTTCTTCTGCATAAGAGCTAACTAATTGTTTTTTACTGACGATCTGACCGCGTATGCCCTCAATTTTACTGGAAATCTGGCTGATACGTTCATTAAGCACATCTATTTGACCTTCATGAGAGTTTTTATGAGAACGAAACACATTATTCTCTGCCATGATGGCATCGACTACCCTAGGGTCTAGCGTATTATTCAGTATAGTCGGGTAATTAACTTTCTTCAGCTCATCTCTTTCAGCACTTAACCTAGCCACTTGAGCCGCTAAGGTGATATTTTGGCCTACGGCTATTTCTAATTGCGCTTTAATTTGCGCATCATCTAATATCAGCAGTGTTTGACCTTCTTCTACGATATCCCCGTCTTTAGTGAGAATTTTAGAAACAATACCGCCATCAAGATGCTGTACAGTTTTTTTATGCGCTTTCACGACCAGCACCCCCGTCGCTAAAGCCGAGCTATCCAGTGGCGCTAATACCGCCCAAACACCAAGAACACCAAAGGTAGCCAATACAATAGCCATACCCAGATTGCGAATAGGCTTGTCGTTAGTGCTTAAATCATTATTTTCTGTATCTTCTTTCATAGACCTTAATCGGTTTTAGGGTAAGCATGCACACGTTGAAAAAGGGCGACGGGTTAAGCCCAGCAGTAGGATGGGCAAAGCGTTAGCGTGCCCATCAACACAATAACGCGTGATGGGCACGGCTTTGCCTTTGCCCATCCTACCAGCTTAATCGGTTTTAGGGTAAGCATGCACACGTTGAAAAAGGGCGACGGGTTAAACCCAGCAGTAGGATGGGCAAAGCGCTAGCGTGCCCATCAACACAATAACGCGTGATGGGCACGGCTTTGCCTTTGCCCATCCTACCGGCTACACAAGTTTCTTATC
>CAIVYW010000122.1 GCA_903910205.1 uncultured Methylococcaceae bacterium
AAGTGCTCAGTACTAATCACTAGTATGACTTACTTAGTCGCTTATTTCCCTTACAAGAGGATACACATGCCTAATTATCAAGCGTACTGGCTAGAGAAACAGAAGTTACGCAATGTACACCTAAATCCTATTAAAGATTCTAAAGTTATAGCTAGGGTAGGTTGTCAAAATCCTAAGATTGGCCTACCAAATAACCCCTATGTTTTAGTAACCTAGTTAGTGGCCTCAGGTCATTTAAAAATGAGAACAAGTGCCTGATGAAGTTTATCGGGCATTTACTAATTTGTGGTCTTATCTAAATCAACGTAAGTCTTGACGATACTGACTTTATTTGCCGTAAAAGAGGTGCGCTTAAAGAAAAAAATAATCAAATCACCAAACAATTATCGGAGTATTTTATGATCCATTATTATTTTAATTGAGATTGATTATGATTCAGTATTATTTGAGCATGATGTGTTTTTATGAGTTCTAATTGTTGTTTTTTTAGAGTTTCTTTTTTGGCTAGATCTTTCTCTATCAAAATCTGATTTGAAAACTCATGCATCTTTAACATGTGTTCCTGCATAGAACGCATATGCTCATTTTTTTGTTCTTCTGACATATTATTCATCATGCCCATACCTTGTCGCATGTGCATACCACTCATTGGCTCTACATCTTGTTGCGGATCTGCGGCATAACTTAAAATGCTAAAAAAAAGTACTAATAAGAAGCCTGCAGTGATTGAGTATTTCATGCTATTCACCTTTAAGTAATTGATTGTAATTGGAGATACTTAAAGTATCGCCTGCTTTGGGGTAATAATAAATACGTATAACTACTTACTTTTTACTTTCTGAGAGAAATATTGGTTTTGAGTTAACGCTTATATCTAATAGTTTTAATATTGGATTTAATGCGAGTTCCCATTAGATAGTCAAACCATGGAAAAGTAACACACCAGTTAGCATCACAGTTATTGCCAAGATGGTGATCATAATGCCAAAGCAAATGTCGCTTAGCCCAAACTGGATCTAGGTGAGCCTTGCGATGTTTATAGTAATAAAGCATTAATGACGCATACACCATGCCGGTAAATACTGGAAAAAACATAAGCAAGGGAATATGCAGTAATACAATCACTGCCAATACCAGCAATTCTTTGGTTTGGACGTTCCATTGAGTTAGTATCAAAGATTGGTAACCTTGATCAAGCATTAAGTTTTTAACACAAATAGCGTGATGATCATGCCAATGATAAGCCCAGAAGCTATGCGGTTTTTTTCCTAACCCATGCAAGATATATTTATGCATTAGCCATTCACCTGCATTGGCATATATTAGCCCTAAAATAAACTGAATAACGAAGTTACTCATAAAGCACCATAGGCAGCTAATACATTGTGTAAGCCAAAAAATAATGCCATCATTGATTGCATTATTTTTTAGTTAGAAGAGTCGATCAATTTAATGTAGAAACTTTTAAAATTAAAAATTGAGCGAAGTGAAGAATCTAAATATTTGCTAAAATTAAGAAACGCTTTTTTTGTTTAGTTGGTAACG
>CAIVYW010000123.1 GCA_903910205.1 uncultured Methylococcaceae bacterium
CCTGCTAACACAAAGCCTGCCAGTTCTTCTGGCGTTTCTTCTTTAATGCGCATCAGCATTAAAAAAGCACCTAATTGCACGGGCAGTACCTTGCCCGCTAAGATCATGCTCATGGCACGATAGGCTTCATCTTGCGTCAATGGTCTGGAACCTTTTTTACCTTTGCCTAAGATGCGGATAAACTCTGCGAAAGCATGCTCGGTTTGCCCTGTTTGCTCATGATGCGTAAAAGTCATAAGGTAAATCTGATGTAATGATCCACTAACAAGGCCGCAAACAGCACTGTGATATAGATTATCGAATAAACAAAGGTTTTCATCGCGGTTTTATTATCTTTATTACGCATCATGAGTATGGCGTAATAAATAAAACCAAAATCTAGCAATAAAGCTGATGCCCCATAAATTAAGCCGCTCATGCCGGTTAAATAAGGCAATAAAGTCACTAACAGTAATAAAATGGTATAGAGCAATATTTGTAAACGAGTAAATTCCACGCCATGGGTAACAGGCAACATAGGAATATTCACTTTGGCATATTCTTCACGCCTAGCAATAGCTAAAGCCCAGAAATGCGGCGGCGTCCACACGAAGACTATCAAGGCTAATAATAAGCCATAAGCGCTGATGTCTCCGGTCATGGCACACCAGCCTAATAAAGGCGGCGTAGCACCAAATAAGCCGCCGATGACTATATTCTGTGGCGTAGCTCTTTTAAGATAGAGCGTATAGATAATGGCGTAGCCAAATAAGGATAAGAAGGTGAGTATCGCGGTTAAGGTATTCACCAAAAACACCAAGATCAGCATCGCACTCACACCTAATACTAAAGCAAAGCTCAATACATTGATTGCGCTTAAGTCACCCATAGGTAAAGGGCGTTTTTCAGTTCTAGCCATTTGCGCATCGGCTTTTCTATCAATAAAATGATTAATCGCTGCGGCTGAGGAGGCTGCCAGTCCGATACCGATCAGACCGTAAGCAAAAGGTTCGATTTCTGGCATGCCAGGTACCGCTAATAACATACCAACCACGGCGGTAAAAAGCATTTCTGCAACCACATTGGGTTTACAGAGTGTGAGGTAGTTCTTCCATGAAAGCACAGAGGATTTGCTAGGCATTGTTTAATAAGTTCCAACTTTTAATTTATTGTATAGAATACCGTGAACTATAGCTTATTGAAATAGCCCGACGTGCTTACCATCATGAAAGAGGATTTATGAATCATCGCTTACTATGCACCGCTTTACTCTGTTTACCCGCACTTACCTGCCAGGCCGAAACAAAAGTAGTTGAACATACCTTGGCCAATGGCTTAAAAATTCTAGTCAAAGAAGATCACAGGTCACCCATAGCCGTAACTCAGGTTTGGTATAAAGTGGGCTCTAGTTATGAGCCAGGTGGCATTACTGGCGTCTCGCACATGTTGGAACACATGATGTTTAAAGGTACGGACAAGCATGCCGCTGGCGAATTTTCACGCATCATTGCCGAAAATGGTGGCGATGAAAATGCCTTTACTGGACAAGACTACACGGCGTACTTTCAAACCATGGAAGCGACTCGCTTGGCGGTTAGCTTTGAACTGGAAGCCGATAGAATGCGTCATCTGCATTTATTGCCCGAAGAGTTAAAAAAAGAACTGCAAGTCGTTACCGAAGAACGCAGAATGCGTACTGATGATAATCCACAAGCTAAAATGCAAGAGCAGTTTATGTCGGTCGCTTATTCCAATAGTAGTTATAAGCACCCCATTATTGGTTGGCCATCTGATATTGCTAATTACACGGTGGAAGACTTACAAGCGTGGTATCAACGCTGGTATGCGCCTAATAATGCCACTCTAGTGGTCGTAGGCGATGTACAAGCTGCTGCGGTTTTTGAATTGGCCGAACACTATTTTGGCGAACTGAGCACCAGCGACATTAAAGCCTTAAAGCCACAAACTGAAATCGAGCAATTGGGTGTACGCAAGATGACGGTGAAAGTGCCTGCAAAACTGCCGTCTATCGTCATGGGCTATAAAGTACCGGTATTAAAAACAGCAGCTAATGAGCAAGAAGCCTATGCCTTGGAAGTGCTGGCCGGCGTATTAGATGGTGGCAACAGCGCACGTTTATCGTCTAGCCTAGTGCGTGGTAAACAAATCGCGGTTTCTGCCGGTGCAGGCTATGAAATGGCTACGCGTATGTCTGGCTTATTTGAGCTAGAGGCAACACCTGCTGAAGGTAAAAGCGTAGTCGACTTAGAAATCGCTCTAAAGGCAGAAGTTAAAAAACTGCAACAAAGCTTAATTAGCCCTGAGGAATTACAGCGCATTAAAGCCCAAGTATTAGCCAGCGACATTTACCAGCGCGATTCTAATTTTTATCAAGCCATGCAAATAGGTACACTAGAAACCGTGGGCTTAGGTTGGCAAAAAATGGATGAATATGTGCCTAAGATTAATCAAGTGACAGCGGAACAAGTGCAACAAGTAGCCCAAAAATATCTTATTGAAGATCATTTAAGTATTGCTTACCTAGAACCACAAATCATTACTACTAGCACTGCAAAAAAGGAAGCTCACTAATGCGTATTCGTCTTTTAAAATCAGTAAGTTTAGATACTAACCGAGCCTATCTATTAGGGTTGATGTTATTGGCATGCAGCCAATCTTGCTACGCTGCGGCAAAAATCGAGCACTGGCAAGCTACCCAAGGCAGCTCCGTTTATTATGTACACACTGAAGGTCTACCGATGGTAGATATACAGGTGGTGTTTGATGCAGGCAGTGCTAGAGATAAGGAAAAATTTGGCTTAGCCTCGCTCACGGCTAGTCTATTAGAGACGGGGGCAGGCTCATGGAATGCCGATGATATTGCTCAACGCTTTGAAAGCGTGGGTGCAAAGTTTAGCGCTGGTAGCTCTATTGATATGGCCACGGTATCGTTACGCACCTTGACCGATAAACCCCTATTTGATAAAGCCTTGGACACAATGCAAGTCATCTTGGCTAAACCTACCTTTAAAGAAGCTGATTTTAAACGCGAAAAAAACGTTACTTTGGCGGGTTTAAAGCAACAAGAAGAATCACCCGGCGCATTAGCCAGTATCGCCTTTTACAACACCCTGTATGGCAAGCATCCTTATGCTCACCCTGATTCAGGCGTCGTTAAAACAGTGACTGCGCTTAAAAGCACGGATCTACGCCATTTTTATCAAGACTATTATGTGGCCGCTAATGCCATGATCGTGATCGTCGGTGACTTATCTAAAGAACAAGCCGAACTTACTGCCGAGAAATTACTTTCTGGCTTACCGCTAGGCAAAAAACCAGAGCCGCTACCTGAGGTCACTATGCCGGTCACTGCGAGTCTACAGCACACGCAGTTTCCCTCAACACAAACCCATGTTTTAGTGGGATTGCCTGGCACTTATCGCAAAGACCCTGATTATTTTAATCTCTATGTAGGCAATCATATTTTAGGGGGCGGTGGTTTGGTTTCTAAGCTGTTTAATGACATCAGAGAAAAACGCGGCTTAGTTTATGGCGTCTCTAGTGCTTTCGTACCCATGAAAAAACCCGGGCCGTTTCTGATCAGCTTACAAACCCGTAATGATCAAACCACTGAAGCGCTGCAAGTGCTCAATAAAACCTTGGCAGATTATATTGAACTAGGCCCTAGCGAAGCAGAGCTAATTGCCGCTAAAAAGAATATTACCGGCGGCTTTGCCATGCGCTTTGATACCAATAAAAAATTAGCCAGCTATGTTGCTATGATTGGCTTTTATGAGATGCCCTTAGACTACCTAGATACCTTCCAAGCAAAAGTAGACGCCGTGACCGTTGCATCCATCACCGATGCGCTTAAACGCCACGTTAAGCTCTCTTTATTACAAACCATTACCGTCGGTAAATCAGTAAATGTCCAATAAACTTAGAATCATCGGGGGCGACTGGCGTAGTCGCTGCATCAGCTTTGTCGATACACCCGGCTTAAGACCCACCCCTGCCAGAGTTCGAGAAACGGTCTTTAATTGGCTACGCAACGATATCATCGGCAGCCGTTGTCTGGATTTATATGCGGGTAGCGGTGCCTTAGGCTTTGAAGCCGCCTCTAGGGAGGCTAAGTCTGTCGTTCAAGTAGAAAACAATAGTTTGGCTTGCAACGCCTTAAAAGATAATGCCAGCGCTCTTGCCGCTACCCAGATAACAAGGGTACAAGCCAATGTACTCCAGTATCTGGCAGGCGACGCTCAAGTGTTTGATGTGGTGTTTATTGATCCCCCTTTCGCTATGGACTTGGTCGTGCAGACCTGTCTATTACTGGAAGCAAAAAGCTGGCTAAGCAAGCATGCAAAAATCTATGTAGAAACAGAATGCACACTCACCTTAACAGGCATGCCAGAAAACTGGCGACTATTGAAAAGTAAAGTGGCGGGGGAAGTGGCTTATCATTTATTTGAGCGCATGGCTTAAGGCTCGCTAGTCTTCAAAATCATGTCAACTTAGACGCATCTACTTTGATACGTTGATTGCCAAGCGTAGCGGGTGGTGGCGATTCGATCTACCCATTTAAGGCGTAACAGCTTACATTGAGCGGCTATATCTACCTGGAAATTTGATTTAAACTTACACCATAGATTCAATACCTTCGCCAAAAGTTAGGCCGCCCTGGCGTGAATTCTGCCGATTTCTGCGGCCTCGAAAATTCGGTTGTCGATTAAAAACTCTTCGGCATTTATGCCAAGTGAGTTAATAATCCGGCGCGTATATTTTCTGGC
>CAIVYW010000124.1 GCA_903910205.1 uncultured Methylococcaceae bacterium
ATGATTAATTGGAGTTACTTAATTGCTCGTTTTATCAGTGCCATTGGTTCTTGGCTAGATGCCAGCAACCTACGTAACCGTTGCTACAAGATGCAAGAAGAAGCAGAAATAATGATGACTGCTTTAGAAGATATAGCACGTATGGATCGGGGCGGCCGGATGGGTACCTATGCTCAACGTGCCATTAAATTAGTTAAAAACTTATGAGACACATTACCGCAAGTCAAATGTGGCCACCACCTGACAACTGGGACGAGGTTATAGTTCTATGGGATGATATACTAGGTGGCCCAAAATATCCTATCAAAGATATATTAGCTTGGCTTGATGATGTGCCGGGCGGTGAGTATCACCTACACGGATACCAAAGCACAGAAGGATTTAGTATTAGATTTAAAAATCCCGAAGATGCAACACATTTTAAATTACGATGGCTATGAACCCAAAACAATACAAAATCACCCGAGAACAATGGGAAAAGTTTCAACAGCACTATGCTTGGCAACTGTTACAAAGTCCGGACTATCGCTTAGGACAAGCATTCCTAAACTTTTTCAATGAAGTGGACAAACTAATGCAAGCAGATGGTGACTTAGGACTGCAAGATAGTGTAAAATTATACTATGAAACAGATAATCTCATGGCAAAACGCATAATAGATAAATGGCTTGACCAATAAATCCTTTTAATGTATAATGTATATTGTAGTGAAAAATCTAATTTATATAACTTCGGAAAGGAAGTAAAATGAAAGTAAATAAGTATATAGTAAGAGCTAGTTTCCATGCTGTAGCTGTTCTTGTTGTGGCGTCAGTTATTGCCGCTGTAGCTAGATTGGCATTAGATTATATTAACCCAACACCACAACAAATGCTAGTCACAATTGGTCTTGCTTTTTTTGCATATTGTCTGTATAATATGATCATAATACAGGCCAGTATTTTAGAATCAAAAGACAAATTAAATAATAAACAGTAAAATATGAAAATTTATATTTCTAATTATCGTAACCATTGGGTTAGCCCATATACTATTTTAAAAGCAGTTTGCTTTTGGGAAAAGGACGAAGATGTCTTTTATGATCACGAACATACCGGCACAGGCCCGTATGTCAAGTGGGTTAATCGCCTAAGTCCAATTTGTAGTATGTGGATGAAATTATTAGACATTGTGCATCCAAGTATCAATTACGTTAAAATTGATCGTTACGATACTTGGTCGATGGATCATACTTTAGGTGCTATTGCCTTACCAATGCTCAAGCAGTTAAAAGAATCTAAACACGGTGCTCCTTTTGTTGATGACAAGGATGTACCAAAGGGCCTGGGTTTGCGTAGCACAGAAGCACCGGCCAAAGAAAACGAGTGGGACACTGACGCAAACCATTTCAAGCGTTGGGATTGGGTTATAGATGAGATGATCTTTGCCTTTGAACACAAGTTAAATGATTCGTGGGAAGAGGCATATAAGACCGGCGTGTCAGATATTAAAAGTGTAGCATGTGAGTGGGACGAAAACGGCAAGGCTACTATGTACCAAATGGTCGATGGTCCAAATAATACTAGAAAGTATGATTGGAAAGGTATTGAAAAAGTACAAAATCGTATACAAAATGGTTTCTGCTTGTTTGGAAAATATTATCAAAATTTGTGGGATTAAACATGTTTGAATCTACAGGGTTACTAATTGCTTGGATTGTTTGCACTTATATTATTACAAACATTTTCCTTGGTA
>CAIVYW010000125.1 GCA_903910205.1 uncultured Methylococcaceae bacterium
CTTGTCCATCTGCGCTAATAGCAGGGGAATATCGTCTACCCGTTCGGTTCTCGTTATGTGTATTGGTGTTTCCATGGCGGCAAATGAAAATATTCTGCCACAATTTTACGAACCTTGAAAAAATTTAGCGAACGGTGAGCTACAACATCAAATAAGTCCAAATTCTCCCCACGCTTTCTAACACCCTCTAAATCCAAAGCCGCCCACAAGTCTTCTAAATAACAGCCAGCTAAGCCCTCCCCCCTAAACCCTAAGCCCTCAACCAGCGCCAATACATTCAGCTTGATATCACGGGTAAAAATACGTCGATCATCTTCCCTGGCTTTCATCATTAAGGCAAAACCGGCTAACTGCGCGGCACGGTCGTCTATATCCAAACCATACAGGTTGTTTTCCAGTATCAGTTTTGGAATGTCCCGACTGCGATAGCTACGCTCTTCATAAATGGCTTTGAGCAAGTTGTAGGCTTCGACCAAGATATGACCAGAACCACAGGCCGGATCAATGACTTTGATGGTTTCAGGCTCGATACTGGTCGGGGTGATCGCGGCTAAAGCCACTCCTACGGCGGCTTCTTGCTCGGCGGGTGTTATGTAATAGTCCATCTGGGCTTTTAAGCCGGAATCCGGATAGGTCATTAACCACTGCCGGCCGACCGAGTTCTGCACCAGATATTTGACGATCCAGTTCGGTGTAAACAATTGGGTAGCGGCAGGAATGTCTTCGCTTTTGACGACCTTGCCGATCACTTGATCTTTCTTTTCAGAGATATAAAACTGATACAACCAACCGATAATTTCAACTTGCTCCCAGTCTTCCTCGGGAATGCCATCCACCAAACCGCGCAGTATGGAATCGGTGCGGGTTAAATTATCGGGCAGCAATAATTCGGTTTCATCATCCAGCGCTTCAAACAAAAACGGCATGGCCTGATGCAGTTGATGGCATTGTCCCAGTAATAATTCACGATAAAGTGCTTCATCTTTGTTACCCGCCAACTTGAGTTCAACGATGTGATTACGCTCCAGACCCAGCGCTTCAGCAACGTATTGGGCATGGTCGAGTATTTCCGGGATTATACCCTCACCCCGACCCTCTCCCTGCGAGGGAGAGGGGGACAAGACGCGGAAACCGTGTTCCAGATAATCCGGTTTTAACTCCATAAACCGAATGGCACAAAGCCGATTAAACCAAGTGTAAGCGACGTGTTCTACCAAGGCATCAAAACCCAGTTGTTCTGCGCGTATAGTCAGTCGCTTGCGGGCTGGTGCCAATCCGGCATCGAAAGCGTTACCGTCAATCTGCATCACCGAACCGGAAACAGTCGGTTCGCTAATCGTTAACGTATTGCCTTTATTGTAAACACCAAACTGGTTAAGCCGCTTACCGACTGCTTCAATGAATTCACGACGAGCGATAGGCGCGTATTTTTTAATGTTGTTGGTGTTCATGAGGGAATGAGGGCAATAGAGTTATGAGGGGTTAGCATATGGTGCTTATCATGCTGTTTGATATAAACACTCGGCAGCAATACCTAATTGGTTAGCGGCTATAACTAAACGATTATCGAGACTTAGTAACAAAGCGTTATAGCGGTTGGCAATAGCAAGATGCAAGGCATCACCGGCACGTAAGCCGGTTTGCCAATGCTTGAGTAATTCGGTTGCCGTTTGATAATCACTATCTATGACAGGTAACCAATCAAAATGGGGTTTTAATAAAAAGTATTTTTCTTGTACCTCTACCCACTGTATTTCAGTTATTTGTTTGGTTCGACATTTAATACCCAAGGCGGAAAAAAACTCGGTTTCCGTCCATAAACTAATGGCTAGCGGATAACGATTTTCTTCGCGCAATGTCTTATTTGCCTGTTCTGAATAGGTTTCGTCAACTAAATAAGCAACCAGAACGCTGGTGTCTACATATTGCATTAGTATCGATCCTCTTCACGCATTGTGCGGCAAAAATCTCCTGCACTTATATTTTGCTTAGGAAACTTGGCTCGGAATTCGGCAAGATCAGGCAGAAGTCGTGTAGTGTTTTTTGCCCTAACAAATTGCGCAATAATTTCTTTTAACCACTGTTCCGAGGTTTTGCCTTGTTGTTGCGCCAGTGCTTGCAAGGCAAGTTCAGTATCGTTATCTAATTCAATAGTCAGCATAATTTTTCTATCCAGTTATTTATAAAAATCGATCTTTACGGACTTCGCGTTGCCAAGCAACAGGGTCTTTAATATCTGCAAATACATTTGAACGAACTGCGGCATCCAATGCTTCACTTAATGCCTTTCGTCCTGCCATTTCGTTTTCGAGTATATGACATTCATTTTTTGGTAACAGCTCTAAAAAACTAATCACTCGGTCATAAATAGTGTCCGATAGTTCAAGTTGTATGGTTTTCATCAAATCACCTCATTAGATTCAATACCTTCGCCAATTAATATGAACAATTTATAGATATCGAAGTAATAAAAAAGGTCAGAGAAGGTAAAATATAGCTTCTAAAAAACATTCACACCTCAACTGACCATGAATGAAATCATAGCAATAGTAAACACCCTAA
>CAIVYW010000126.1 GCA_903910205.1 uncultured Methylococcaceae bacterium
CGTTCAGCACATCCTATAAAAGTGGGGGGGTTATTATTGCGTCTTACCTAAGCCATAATAATTGACATTGGAGACTTAAATATCTGTAAGTGCAATTTAAGTTATGGCCTGAGTTTTAAAACTTATATCTATTTTTACTAAAGCTGTGCATAACTTGGCTATAAGGTTGAATTCGCTATTAGCTAGCTGACAATAAGAATAATGCTGGCTGGGTTATACTATTCAATTTTAAAGAGTGAAATACATGAAAAGACTCATTGAAGCAAGAGTAGTTAATCCATTACTTGAGGTATATGGTATACCCTCATATAAGACAGAGGGTTCTGCAGGTATGGATTTGGTTGCTTGTATCGATGCAGCTGTGGTAATCGCTGGCGGTAAAAATAAACTGATAGCCACTGGTTTAGCGGTAAACATTCAAGACCCCGGTTTAATGGCTGTTGTTGCAAGTCGTAGTGGACTTTGTTTAAATAAACAAATACGAGTTGGACAGGGAATGGGGATTATTGATGCGGATTATCATGGTGAAATAGGTGTTATTTTACATAATGATGGTTTGGAAGATTACCTAGTTCAGCCTGGTGAAAGGATTGCCCAATTATTATTTATGCCTGTGGTTCAAGTTGCGTTAAAGTTAGTTGCAGAGTTTACTACGATGACCGATAGAGGTGACGGTGGTTTTGGTCATACAGGGCGTCATTAGGCTCTCGATAAAAGTAGTAAATTCTTTTCCCGTGGCGCTGGCCAAGCCTTGAGGTTAGCGGGTACTATATTTTTGAATTATTAACGAATTAACCTTTAATACACATTTAAATTTTCTTAACTTTAACGAATCATTAATTATGACTGAATCTATTTCCAATAATGCCATCATTTACGCCACACTTGCTTTAAATAGCGAGGTGGATTTACAGCGAGAATATTTAGAATCTGATGATGTTCCAGGAGATGAACGTGAAAACGAAGAAGAAATTCTTGCTGATCTTGAGCAGGCCTTTATGGAATTTGTTGATTTATACAAAATCCGTTGCAAAGCGGATAAACAATTACCTAGCATAGACGAATTATTGACCAGTCAATTATAAGCTTCGCTATGTATACGCTTTACGGCATTAAAAATTGCGATACCGTTAAAAAAGCGAGGCAGTGGTTAGATAAAAATGGCATAGTCTATCGATTTCATGATTTTCGAGTCGATGGTTTAACGCCTGTTCAACTAATTGATTTTACTGCTCGTAAAGACTGGAGCTTGCTGCTTAACCGTAGCAGCACTAGTTGGCGTCAGCTTAGTGCCGAACAACAAGGTGATCTTTCTTTGGAAACAGCCATCGCCTTGATGTTAAGTACACCCACTCTGATTAAACGTCCTGTTTTAGATACAGGCGATCAACTAATTATCGGCTTTAAAGCTGACCATTACCAAACCGAATTACTATGAGTGAAACCTTAGAACTACTTAAAGACCTTATTAGCCGGGTATCGGTTACTCCCGAAGATGCGGGTTGTCAGGATGTGCTTGCTGAACGCTTAACTAAGCTGGGCTTTGAGGTAGAACGACTGAATTTTGATGATACTCAAAATATTTGGCTTAGACGCGGCGATAAATCACCGCTGTTTACTTTTTTGGGTCACACCGATGTGGTGCCGCCCGGCCCCTTAGATGCATGGTTGTCTCCGCCTTTTGAGCCGACTATACGTGATGGTAAGCTTTATGGGCGTGGTGCTGCTGATATGAAAGGTGGTATCGCCAGTTTTATTACTGCTGTCGAACGCTTTGTCGTTAACCATCCTGATCATCAAGGCTCAATTGCTGTCATGATGACTAGCGATGAAGAAGGTATAGCCACCAATGGTGTCGTTAAAGTGGTGAATATACTTGAACAGCGCCAAGAAAAAATCGACTGGTGTTTAGTGGGTGAGCCCTCTAGCGATAAAAAAATAGGTGATGTGATCCGTGTCGGCAGGCGTGGATCTTTGTGTGCAAAATTAACGGTTATCGGTATTCAAGGCCATGTTGCTTATCCTGAATTGGCTGAAAATCCGATTCACAGCTTTGCTCCTGCTTTAAAAGCATTGACGGAAGAAGTCTGGGATAGCGGTAATGCTTTTTTTCCACCTACTAGCCTGCAAGTATCTAATATCAATGCCGGTACTGGAGCGGAAAATATTACTCCGGGCACTGCTGAAGTGCAGTTTAACCTGCGTTTTTGCACTGAATTGGATGTGGCAACTATCAAACAGCGCACTTGCGCTATCCTCGATAACTATGGGTTTAAATACGATTTGCAGTGGCGTTTGTCCGGTAATCCTTTTTTGACGAATAAAGGTGCGTTAATAGATGCCACCCATGCTGCTATTAGAACGGTAACTGGCTTAGAGACTTTAGATGATACTGGTGGCGGTACGTCGGACGGTCGTTTTATTGCGCCAACCGGTGCGCAGGTAATAGAGTTGGGGCCATTGAATGAAAGTATCCATAAAATTAATGAACATGTGAGCTTGGATGATTTGGAAATTTTGAGCGATATCTATGAACAGATATTGATTAATTTGCTAGCTTAGCTAACATAGCCTAGTCTTTTTTGTTAGGAAAAAAACAGCCGGTCACATCTCCCATTACCCACTTTTTTCATCAAGGAAGAAAGGTGGGTATTTAAGTCGCCCTTAAAATTGCAAATAAAGGCTATTCTGGGCGATAATATTATACAACGCATAGTTTGCTATGCTTTCGACAGACCTTATAACTCGCCATACGACAGCTATAAAGCCCGTATGTCAGCTTTGGAATACGCAATGAAAAAGACCATGTACGAAAAGATCTGGGACAGCCATCTGGTAGTTGATGCGGCTGGCCAAGCACCTCTGCTTTATGTTGACCGCCATTTAATGCACGAAGTAACTAGTCCTCAAGCCTTTGAGGGTCTTAGATTATCAGGGCGCAAGGTACGCAATCCTCATAGCATATTGGCTACGATGGATCATTGTGTGCCCACTAAAAATCGCGATCAGCCTATTGCAGATCCAATAGCACGTAAACAAATTGAAACAATGGCTGAAAACTGCCTTGAAAACGGTTTGAATTTATATGACATGAAAAATCCTAATAATGGTGTTATTCATGTCGTTGTGCCTGAACATGGCTTTGTTCATCCTGGTATGGTGGTTGTTTGCGGAGACAGCCACACGGCAACGCATGGTGCTTTCGGTGCATTAGCGTTCGGTATTGGTACATCTGAAGTTGAGCATGTGATGGCAACGCAAACTTTGCCGCAGCAAAAATCCAAAACCATGCAGGTTATAGTTAATGGCGCACTCTCTAAATACGCCTCTGCTAAAGATATTGCTCTAGCCATTACCGGAAAGATCGGCACAGCAGGCGGTACAGGCCATGTGATCGAATATACTGGTGAAGCGATTCGTGAACTGTCTATGGAAGGTCGGATGACCTTGTGTAATATGGCAATTGAAGCGGGTGCCAGAGCTGGATTGGTCGCACCTGATGAAAAAACTTACGAATATCTGAACGGCCGCGAGTTTGCGCCTTCTGCACAACATTGGGATCAAGCTTTAGCTTATTGGAAAAGCTTGCCTAGTGATAATGGTGCTATATTTGATACAACGATTACATTAGATGCTTCTGATATTGCACCGCAGGTTTCTTGGGGCACGTCGCCTGAGCAAGTGGTTGGTGTTGATGGTTTGGTGCCTGCACCAGAAAGCTTTACTGACGAAATAAAACGTAAAGCGTGTGAAGGCGCATTGGCCTATATGGGTTTGACCGCTAACACTAAAATAACTGATATCGCTATTGATCTTGTATTTATTGGCTCATGCACCAATGGTCGCATAGAAGATTTTCGGATTGCAGCAGAAGTGGCCAAAGGCACTAAAGTAGCTGAAGGTGTTATTGCTATTGCTGTGCCTGGTTCTTATCATGTTAAGCAACAGGCCGAAGATGAAGGTCTGGATAAGATTTTTATTGAAGCGGGTTGGGAATGGCGCGATCCTGGATGCTCGATGTGTCTAGCGATGAACGGTGATGAATTGACTAAAGGCCAACGTAGTGCCTCTACGTCTAACCGCAATTTTGAAGGAAGACAAGGTAAAGGCGGTCGCACGCATTTGGTGTCACCCGCTATGGCCGCCGCAGCAGCTTCAGCTGGTCATTTTGTTGACATACGCAAACTTTAAAAATCGGAAATATTATGGAACCGTATAAAAAACATGAAAGTATTGCTGCCTTGATGGATCGCAGCAATGTTGATACAGATCAGATTATCCCCAAGCAATTCCTGAAAAAAGTAGAGCGCAGTGGCTTTGGCGTACATTTATTCCACGACTGGCGCTTTAATGACGACGGCTCAGATAATACTGAATTTGAGCTTAACAAGCCTGCCTTCAAAGGTGCAAAAATTTTAGTAGCAGGCGATAACTTTGGTTGTGGCTCTTCTCGCGAGCATGCACCGTGGGCTATTGCTGATTATGGTTTTAATGCAATTATTTCAACCAGCTATGCGGATATTTTTTATAACAATTGTTTTAAAAATGGCATTTTGGCGATAAAGGTCGATAAGGCCCAGCTGGACAAACTGATGGCGGAAATTGCCGCCAACGAAGGCGTGCGTTTTGTCGTCGACCTGGAAAATCAGCAGGTCATCACGCCTGCGGGCAACGGCTTCACCTTCGAG
>CAIVYW010000127.1 GCA_903910205.1 uncultured Methylococcaceae bacterium
ACCCGTAAAAAGGCATGAACAACCCATTTGCAGCATAGTTAATGTGTTATTTTTAAAACAGACTCATCTGAAAATTTAAAATTTTCCAGATGACAGTAGAATTGCTTTTAGCCCTGACTTATTTTCGGACAGCCTCCTAGTAATTTAGCTGGCATTATGATTAAAGGTGATATTGGCGTATCAGCCTCGATGAAATGTATGCAGGCTTATGCAATGGCTTTGAAGGCCGCTAAAGATTCTGACTCACAAAACAGAAAAGTATTCCCGATTCCAGCACCAGCGGGGATAGCAGCACGTGCCTAATGTTAGAGTCTTAAAGAGTAGCTTTAGTGGCGGTGAAATATCCCGTGAACTGTTTGGACGGCTCGACATCTCTAAGGTGCAGGCTGGCTTAGATACATGCCGTAACTTTATTATCATGCCTCATGGTGTAGCCTCAAATCGCCCAGGCTTTCAGTATGTCAATGAAGTTAAGACCTCAGCTAATTTTACTCGATTAATTCAGTTTTCATTTTCAAACACCCAGACGTTTGTCATTGAACTGGGGGCTGGTTATTTTCGTTTTCATTATCAAGGCGCAACATTGATAAATGGCGGTGTTCCGTATGAAGTAGCCAATACGTATGCGCAAGGCGATTTATCAACGATTAAATACGTGCAGTCTGGCGATGTCATCACCATTGTCCATCCCAGTTATCCACCAAAAGAACTCAAACGCATATCAAACCTTAATTGGACGCTGACAACAATCTCATTTGCTTCACAGACAGCAGCGCCAACGGGTGCAGCAGTAGTCGCCACAAGACCGACAACGGGGGTTACTCAGACCTTTAAGTACGTTATTACGGCTTTAAATAGCTTGGGTTATGAGGAGTCACCTGCGTCTGCGGCTACTGGCACTGTAAGTAATGATCTAACTATCTCAGGCAACGACAACACCATTACTTGGAACGCTGTCAGTGGCTCAATTCGTTATAACATCTATAAGTATTCAAGCGGCACTTATGCCTATATCGGCCAGACCTCAGGTTTAACCTTAACGGACGACAATATCTTAGCCGATCTAACTAAGACCTTACCGATTACTGATGCGATCTTTGCCTCAGCGGGTAACTATCCTTCGTCAGTCTGTTACTTTCAGCAACGCCGGTTCTTTGCTGGCACAATTAATCAGCCGCAAAACATTTGGTCCACGCAGTCATCCTCTGATTACAATATTGCTTATTCTATCCCCAGCCAAGGCAGT
The DNA here is from genome assembly GCA_903910205.1 of uncultured Methylococcaceae bacterium. Classification (GTDB taxonomy): domain Bacteria; phylum Pseudomonadota; class Gammaproteobacteria; order Methylococcales; family Methylomonadaceae; genus Methylobacter_C. The sequence goes on from CAIVYW010000127.1 coordinate 1,247, forward strand.
GATGCCTTGCGCTTTAAGATAGCGGCACAGAAAGCCAATGCGATCCGTCACTTATTACCTAGTCAGGCTGATTTATTAGTCTTGACCGCCTCGACTGAATGGAGTGTCAGTGCTGATTCAGGCAGTGCTTTAACCGCCGCATCCTTAAACATCCAGACTCAAACCCAGAATGGCACGTCGGTAGTTGCTCCGCTGATGGTTAATAAATACATTCTTTACCCTCAAGCCCAAGGCGGTCATATTGGTGAGATGGTTTACTCTTGGCAGAGTTCAGGCTACACCTCTAATGACCTGTGCTTACTAGCACCACATTTATTTGATACCACTACCATTACCGACTTCATCCTATCTAGAGCGCCTACCCCTATAGTTTGGGTGATCAATAGTGCTGGAGCGTTACTAGGCTTGACCTATGTACCGGAGCAACAAGTCTCAGCATGGCATAAGCATGATACTGTGGGCGGACTATTTGAATCCTGCGTAACCGTGACAGAAAATAATGCTGATGTGCTGTATGTCATCGTTAAGCGCACTATCAATGGTGTGACTAAGCGCTATATTGAAATGCTCCATACGCGCTTCTTCACTGATCCTAAAGATGCCTTCTTTGTTGATTGCGGCTTAACGTATAACGGCGCAGCAACCACCACTATTACGGGGCTGGGGTATTTAGAAGGTCAAACAGTGACTATCTTAGGCGATGGTGCGGTTATGCCACAGCAAGTAGTGACTGGTGGTGCGATTACCCTACCCTTTGCTGTCAGCAAGGCACAGGTAGGTTTGCCGATTACCGCTGACTTAACCACCACGCCTGCGGCTATTGTCGGCGATGTCACCCTAGGCCAATCTCGTATTAAGAACATTAATAAGGTTTGGGTGCGGGTTTATAACTCAGGCGGCTTTAGTGCCGGCCCTGATATCTCACGGTTAACACCGATCAAGACTAGGCATTATGAATCCCCCGGCACAGCGCCGGACTTAATCACTGATGAGATTCCCTTGTTTGTGACCTCAAGTTATAACCCGTCAGGCCGTGTCACTATTCGTCAGTCTGATCCTCTGCCCTTAACGGTTGTTGATATTACTATCGAGGTGACTGTTGGTGGTTAAAGTCACTAAGCGCTTCCCTACTTATGAAGACATGGTCGAGCTGACCGATAACATGCGTCAGATTGATATCGATGAGATCGAGGCCGTCACTAACCTAGGCACTTTAGACTGTGTGCAGGCTTCGGTGTATAACTCTGAGCAGGCCTGCTGCTTTGCCGTCTTTGCTGATGGCGTACTGGTCTGTATCTATGGCTGCTCTATTACCGGTAACCCATGGCTCTTATGTACCAAGGCAATGAACAGCCATGTTGTTAACCTAACGCGCAGAACAAAACGCATCGTGTGGATGATGTCGAAACGATGGCCTATATTGTCAAACATAGTTGATGTTAGAAACAAAATGACCATCCGCTGGCTAAAGACCATAGGCTTCACCTTCAAAGAAACCATTGAGATCAAGCCCGGATTCCCCGTAATACGCTTTGAAATGGTGCGCGATGAACAAACTCTCCCAGATACTGCCTGATTCAGTCGATTTTAAAACAGCGATACTTGCAGCAGAAGATATATTAAAAGCATCTTGCCCACAAATAGGGCCAGAAGTTATCCACCACTTTTCACCCGGCATCTATGCTAGGGAAATGCGTATCCCTAAAGGCACTATCCTCACGGGTAAAATCCACAAAACTGAACACCTTTGTATTCTTAATGGCGATATAGAAATTGCCTCACAAGATGGCAAGGGGCGATTTACTGGCTATCTAACCTTCCTCTCTAAGCCCGGCGTTAAGCGCATAGGCTACGCTCATGAAGATACTGTTTTCACTACTATCCATGCAATCGAAGGAACTGATATTCCAACCCTAGAGGAAGCATTAGCAGTGGATACCTTTGAACAGTATGAGCAATTCTTATTAGAGTCAACAAAACATGAGTTGTTATCATGAGTATGTTTGCTTCAATAGGTGCTTTTTTTGCTGTTAGTACATCAGTAGCGGTAGCTGGTACTGTTGCTGTGGCAGCCATGGTTACTTCTGCGACTATGCAAGGTATTTCATCAGCCTCACAGGCAGACGCCCAGCAAAAGTCCGCAGTCTATAACGCTCAGGTTGCTAGCAATAACGCCACTATTGACGCACAGAACAGGTCATCTACCCTACAGCAAGGCGAGATGGATGCGCAGAACGCTATGCGTAAACAAGCCTCGATGACAGGCGATCAACGCGCACAAATGTCAGCTAATGGTATCGATATTACTCAAGGCTCGGCACAAGACATGTTAGCGAGTACCAAGTTCTTAGGCGGCATTGATGTCAATACCATCCAATCGAATGCCGCACGTCAAGCCTGGGGCTACAGCGTACAGGGCATGAATGACCAGAATGCGTCGACGATGGAAACTTGGAAAGCTAATAGTATTAATCCAGCTGCGATAGGTGCAATGACCGCAGGCGGGTCTTTACTAGGTTCTATTGGCAGTGCTGCCAGTTCAGTCGCTATCGCTAAAATGAAATAGGCATAATAAAAAACAAAACCCCCGACAGCTGGCAGGCCGACGAGGGTTTTTAATCTCACCATCTACACAACTAGACCATGAAACCTAATAAAGATTATAAACGAATGCGCATTAATTGGAATAATCAAGATGGATTTAATTTAGATGCCCCGTATAGCGGCTGGTTAATTTTCTGTATTGGGTCTTCTATATTAATTAAGGCTTTACCAGACCTCCTGAATGTAATCAGGCTCTGGTAGTACACAAAGAACAGTGATGGAACATAAGGAATAGACAATGAGAGTCCCAGAATATCAACAATCCGTCCAACAACAAGGCTTGCCTGATGCCAGGCTAACCACTCACTATACCGCCGATGATTTTCTAGGCGGTACAGAGAAAGCCGCTATGCAAGTCGGTACTGATCTAGCCAAAAGCCTAGCTCATGACGCCACAAATTTAGCGGTTGACCATTATAAGCAGCAACTGCAAGAGTCTATCCACGATCAGACTAGAGACGCAGATACGCAATATAGAACGCAGAAGCAAAATGCGATGTATGGCGTTGACGGCGTTAATGGTCAGCCTAGAACGCCCGGCTTTTTAGATTTACAAGGTAAGAACGCCCTAGCGCCTACTGCTAATGGACAATCCCCTGCTAGCGTTTTACAAGATGACCTTAAAGCCAAACGTGCTGCTATAGCTGACACACTAACCTCTGATTCTGCAAAAATGGATTTTAATGAACATGCAGATAACGAGGACTTTCATACTAATGGTATGATTCAGCAGCATGAGGGCCAACAAACACGGGTATTCAGAGCTAATACCTTGACGGCTGATAATGACTCCTTAAGCAGAGAAATTGAGCAGGGCTATAACGACCCTAATCGTATGCAATTAGCTTACGATAAACTGAAAAAGAATAATGATGAGTTTGCCCGACTCAATGGCTTAGATGAAAGAGCGGGTGGCATTGCAGCTCGCACGCAATTTAGTAAGTCGCTTAAGATTGCTAATGAGGCGGCCATACAAAACAATGATTATCAATCTGCTGACAACAACATTAGACGCTTTGGTGCTGAGTTAGACGTTAATACTACCTCTGATTTAAAGCAATCCTCGTTTAATGCTTACACCACAGCTTTGATTCAGACTGATCCACAAAAAGTCATCGATATGACAGCGCCAAAGACAATGCCAGCAATGGAGTTTGAGCGCGTTAAGCAAATACGTGACGCTGTTGAAAGTCATGGCAAGGACTACAACCCTGACGGAAGTGCCGTTACCCATATTGATAAAGATGGCATTAAGTCTAAATATAAAAACCAAGTTCGCGAGGATGTCGCTAAAGACCCCGGCTTTGGTATTAAACCAGCGGCTAATGATAGCCCAGAAGAATATAACCGCGTGGGCGATGAGCTTTTAAAAGCACACTATGATTACCATAAGGGTGATGTCGAGAAAACTTTGGCAGCCTATAACGGTGGTAGAAAAGGTGTTGATGATGCTATTTCCTCTGGTGGGGATTGGCAAGCAAAAGCAGGCGTAAAAGATTATTTAGCTAAAGCCAGACTAGAAGCCAATAAGACCGGAACGCCAATGGACTATGGTACGCCTATGCAGCATTTGCACGCTAATAATGCAGCAGAAGCCATGGTAGAGAAAGGTCGAGTGAATTTTAAGGTAGGACTAGAGTCAGCCTATAAAGATCAGCACGCACAAGCCTATAACACAGGTAACCCCGGCGAACCTATCCCCTTGTCTACCTTTAATCAGGCGTATGGTGAACATGGCCCAGAAATGCACGCATCCTATCAAGACAATATTAGTCATGCAGTGCAGGCTTTTTCGATTAGAGATATGCCGACGGCTAATATTAATAAGCTTTTAGAAGATGAGAAGCCTAAAGACAATAGTCCTGATGCAGAACGCGAATGGAAGCAGTACGATGAGTTAGTTAAAGCGGCTAAGTTTGCAAGCGATACCAGAGAAAAAGACCCTATAGCGGCCGCTGCTAGGATGGGGTTGCCAGTAAGTCCAGTTGATTGGAGTAATCCAGTTAAGGCAGCGGTTGAAATAGCCAAGCGTACTTCTGTTAGCGCACAAATGGAATCGAACTATGGCACTCCGTCCTCGGTATTAACCAAAGACGAAGCCGAAAACCTATCTAATACCTTTCAGTCTATGCCAGTCAAAGACTCATTAAAGTTCATGACTACGCTACACCAAAGCGCACCGGAAGGTTATCGCCTAGCCATGCAACAGATCATGCCTAAAGACCCAGTCACGGCTTTAGCAGGGCTTTATGCCAGCACGAATATTGTCTATCACGATGGTGACAATGCCGTGCTAGTTGATGGTCATGATAATGCACAGACGATACTGGAAGGCAATCGCTTATTAAATCCTACTGATGCTGACAAGAAATCAATGCCTGAAAATCAAGCAGCATTATTCAAACCTAAAAAAACAGACTTTGAAACTGAATTTAATGCAGCAATAGGTAATGCCTTTTCGCAAAGACCACAAGAGCAAGCTATGGCTTATCAAGCAGCTATGGGCTTTTATGCCGGATCAGTTGCTAAAAATGGCAAGCCAGACTCGGAGATTGATCTTATTAACCAATCCATAAAAGCTGCAACAGGTGGCATTATTAATTTCAATGGTGGTCAGGTTATCCCCCCTTACCAGATGCCAGAGGACTTATTTGTTAATGCTATTACAAAGAAATTTGCATTAGCAGTAGCGGACTCAGGCAGAGCCCCTGATCTCTATCCGCTCAGTGATTATAAGATCATTATGTCAGGTGAGAATAAATATAGATTCGCCAATGGCAACAGTTTTTTGCCTATTGAAGTGAATCTTAACTAATGAGTATCTTAGCGGGTTTAAGTACACAACGTAATTATGAG
>CAIVYW010000128.1 GCA_903910205.1 uncultured Methylococcaceae bacterium
GATTAAGGATTATCTGGAACAGCACATTGAACTTAAGGGCGATGATGATCTTAGGACAGAAACATAGACGGGTCTTGCGACCCGTATCCCGACTTTAGTCGATAGATTTAACCCACCAGCTTTAGCTGGTGGTTGTTTAGTACTCTTGCAATTCAATTTCTGGGAAACAACCAAAATCAACAACACCTGTCGCCAAATGCTCTGTATCAGCTATCACCCTAAACATGGCAACATCAATTAAGCGATGTAAGTAGGTTTCATTACCTTCAACACCCGCATTTAAAAAATAAACCCCGGCGTTTAAAGCACAGCAAAATCGAAATTCCACTTGATACGTTTTACTTTCATTAACAAAAGCCAAGCTATCTTTATTAGAATTAGCAGAACTACTACCACCACCTAATTCCACTCCCGATGTTGTTTTAATTAACATGCCAAAGCGCACATTATTCGCAGGCTTAATAAATCTTACGGTATAAACATATCTATAAATCTTACCCCTTACCAAGTTATTAACTTGCTCACCGGCTATTGTTAATATCATCGGATTTTCAATATAAGCCCCATGAGATTCATATTCGATGGTACTGGTGGGCATAAGGTTTGGATCAAAACTTTCTAAGGGTTCTACTTTATGAACACTTTCTTCGTTATGGTCTTTAAAGTCATCATCAACGAGTATCTGTTTATCTTTATCACTATTGGCTCGAATAATTGTATCTCGTATGTCTTTTTGCTTTTCTGCTGGGGCATATAGGAGCTTTTGATAATTACCTATGATTTTTTTAGGCATGCCAACCGCCAATTTTTCACCTGCATCCATTAACACAGCACGATCACACAACTCAACAATAGCTCCACCAGAATGAGATACAAACAGGATAGTTGAGCCATTTTCACGAATAGCCTCAATCCGAGAAAAACATTTGCGCTGAAAAAGCTCATCGCCAACAGAAAGCGCTTCATCAACAATCAATATTTCAGGGTCAACATTAATGGCCACAGCAAACGCCAACCGCACCATCATGCCACTGGAATAGGTTTTAACGGGTTGCTCAATAAAGTCACCAATTTCAGCAAAGGCAACAATATCATCAAAGCGTTCATCGATTTCTTTGTTGCTTAAACCCAAAACACTGGCGTTCATATAAACGTTTTCGCGCCCGGTAAATTCGGGATTAAAACCAGAACCCAACTCCAATAAGGCCGCGATACGTCCATTGGTTTCTATACTTCCGTGGGTAGGATTCAGCGTGCCGCAGATCATTTGCAACAACGTGGATTTACCGCTGCCATTACGGCCGATGATACCGACGGTTTCGCCTTTTTTAATTTCAAACGACACGTCTTTAACGGCCCAAAACTCACGAAAGTATTGCTTAGGTTGTTGCCAAGTTAAACGTTGCAAACGCGGGGCAATAAACTGCTTAAGCCGGTCACGCGGGTTGTCGTAAATGTGGTAGCACTTGCTAAGGTTTTGTACTTTGATGGCGATTTCGGTCATGTAGACAGCCCTGTCAACAAAAACCCAGAAGCTCGGGGTAGCTTGGAAATTCGGTGTCGTAACTCGCTAACTGAGCGCCGTACTCCAATGCTGTGGCGATAATAATCCGATCAGCTGGATCACGATGAATATCAGTTAATTTCACAGATCGTTGTGAAATTATGCAAGTAATGGGCAAACATTCAACACCGGACTGTTCCAGCGCTTCTTTTATCCATTCACCTGTAGATAAAGGCAGTTCCAATTTTCTACCCTTTACTAATAGCGCCACTTCAAAACAGGAGATGGCGGAAATAACAACTCTATCAGCCTCTTCTATCGCTAAGGCAATAGCCGGTTTTAATGCGTCACGTCCGAGCAATATCCAGTTGACCCAGATATGGGTATCTAACAAAATCATAGCAAGTGTTTCCAATCCTCAATAGGCGCAGCGGGTGCAATGATATCACCCAATATTTTACCTTGCCCGGCAATACGCGGGGATGGTCGCCGCTTTACCTTTAGTGCTGGCGCTTCTTCAACCGGTAACAACGTGACAATGACCCTCGCCTCTTCTACAGAAGGTTTATCCGTTAGCCAGGTCAAGTGACCGTGATCGTATAGTGCTTGATAGCTTTGCAACATTTTAACCTTCAACTATGTATTTATTGATAACATGCAGCGCATGGTAGCATTTTAAATAAAACATCCTTGTGTACCAAAAATTCATCATCGTTTATTCTTGATCCAAAAACCTTTACATGAGCCACTATACCAAAAGCTTCTTAGGTTGTCTCTTTGATAAACTGCTGTGTTTGCAAAGAAAGTCTCATCGTTTAATATCCATCATTTAATGATCGTAGTGTGGAGTGGAGTGCTGATCTTCAACTATTGCCTTTTAAAACAGCTAAAGCTGTTTTACTCCAAGCACACAGATTAGTTAATTTGCGCTGAATAGCGCTGATTCCTAAGCTCCGCTTGGGAATCTATACCCCATAAGCTCTAGCTTGCTGCATCCCAGAAAGCTAGAGCTTTCAAGACCTCGTTCCGAAGCGGAACTTCACTGCCATTAAGTTAAGTGAAAATTGTAACAACTTGGAGTGCAATAGCTTCAGCTATTGCATTTTAAAACAGCTGAAGCTGTTTTACTCCAAGCACAGATTACTTTACTTAATGGCAGCGAAGCGGAGCTTGGGAACGAGCATAGATGTTGCTGCAATTTCGCTTTTCTTTAAACGGGTTTGCTTTATGATTAATGGGTAACCCCATTATCAAACACGGCATCAAGGCTCGGCGCTGTAAGAACAGCCTCACCCCAAGCTTCTAAATCCAGTTCTGTAGCACTTTTTAATTTGTCTGATGCCCATGTGGGCAAAACACCAAAGCGACGTTCTAGCTGCTTTCTAAGTAACTTGGATTCACCTTGCTGCAAACCTTGCTGCAA
>CAIVYW010000129.1 GCA_903910205.1 uncultured Methylococcaceae bacterium
CAACTTCAGCCAACTTGTCAAACATCTATTTTATAACCCCACTTCCTGTGCTTTCGAATGATGCTGCCTCCGAAAGAACTGCGTATTATACAGCCACGCCATAAACCGTCAAGCACTATTTAGCTAACCCAGCAATTCTCATTATGGAACTGCATTCCATAATGAGAATTGCTGTAAATGTTGTTCGCATTGGACACCTCTTTAGTTTTTTGTTTTGGTTGACGGAAACTATACCATCTAACCTTTTTAGGTGGTGGTGCATTTATTATATGAATTCGCGAACAATTAAAACCGGCATGAACAGCCAGTTTATTTAAAGATAGAGTTTTTCTTCTAGGGTCAATTGTAAAAATCAGCGACTTAAGTTTGCCTGAGTTTATTGATCATTTGGCTCAGTCAGATATTAATTTGATTAATCCAGTAAGCATTTGATAGCTCTCCGTAAGAATAGGTTAAAGCTACTTACAGAAGTAAGATTTCATGGAAGCCTCTTTGGTAGCAATACCTTCGGGGCTTTTTTGTATCTAAAGTTAAGCAATCATGGCTTATTCGCCAATCGTTTATTTGCACTATATAAGTATTTCTACGGATTTATTTTTTTTAGCATTTAATTAATAATGAACCTGGGCCTGAAATTTCCGGTTTCAGACTCATTCAAGTTGATTCCTGTAGTTTCAATAAGATTAAATTGTTGTGCGCCGATCTTTTCCGGAGAAGATCTATCTAAAGCCCATTATCGTAAAGATAGTGGGCTTTATTTACTAAATCATATTTTTTCTTCTTATTTTATAACATCCATCTTATACGATGTGACCAATACGTTGAACTAATCCTAGTAAAAAATTTAATTCGGTATGGCTAATTTAAGGAACAGACCATGGATAACAGTAAGATAAGCCATCATATATCTGGACTATTCAATAAAGAACTAGAAGATGTCCGTAATAAAGTCTTAACCATGGGTGGCATGGTTGAGCAACAACTAAAACTAGCAATAGAGGCGCTAACGTTAGGTAATGTAGAATTGGCAGAACGGGTAATTAATCAGGATAGTCAAATTAATGAGTTAGAAATAGCGATTAATTTGGCATGTAATAAAATTTTGGCCATCAGACACCCTAAAGCCTTTGATTTAAGACTGTTGCTTGCGATCATTAAAATCATCCATGAGTTGGAAAGAATCGGTAATAACACCAAACGTATTGCTGAAATGGCTATTAAAGTGTTGAATAACCCTCAGAGTATGCCTAAACATGATTTTGATCGCGTGGTAGGGTTGGTCAATACTATGTTAGATCAAGCGTTGGATGCTTTTTCTAAAATGTCTATTGCAAAAGTTCCTGATATTATTCGATGTGATGAAAAAGTAGATCGTGAATATGAAAATATAGTCAGGCTATTGATTATCTACATGATGGAAAATCCAAGTAACATTACTCATTCTTTAAATGTATTGACTACCGTTCGTGCTTTAGAACGAATAGGTGATCATACTCGGCATATCTGTGAACATTTAGTTTTTACGATTAATGGTGAAAATGTACGTCATTTAAGCGCAAAGAAATTAATCCATAAAATTAGCTTGTAAGTATGACAAATAGCACCTTCAGCTAATAGCCATAATTTACATTATAAAAGCCTCTAACTGTGTACCTATTAGTTCTTGTTCAATATCGTTAACAATACGAAGATCAAGCTTGTGTTTCCAGTTGTCTTTCACGCTTTTATTCTTATACACGGCATAAGGATTTTCAGAATGATGCTCATTGGTTTTTGCAAGAAATTGCTGGCTCTGATCGCCAAATGGAATGCCAGCAAAGCTAAAAAGTGATTTGCCAATATTAATAGGATCATCGACCAGATCTTCATATCGAATGACCCGAACACGTTCTGGAAACATGTTCTGCAAGTCAATAAAAATATTGGTAGATTCACGCCATTTATAAAAGCCAAAGAAATTCTCTGGTTTACCTTGATTTTTACAAGCACCCAATCGCCATTCTAACCACGCATCACTGCCAATCGGAAATTCTTTAGGGTTGGATATCCATGAGGAAAGCACTGCACAGGGATTGCGCACAATAGCGATTAATTTCACATTAGGGAAGTATTTAAGAAAGCGAATATGAAGATAATGATAGCGTGCTTTTTTCATGACTAAAATGTGAGGAGAGTCATTCTTTATGAAATGGGGTAAATTACCCGCTTCACGCTGCTCCGTTTGTAGTAAAAATGGATCGCAGCTTTCATATAATTCTTGTAGAAATAGCTCATATTCTTCATACGTTGAATTAATATTGACTCTATCCTTGAAAGCATAGGAAAAAAGTGGCTGAAAACGATATGTCACATCTAGTGAGCTATTTAATATTTCACCTAGCCAAGTTGCACCACTACGTGCAGCTCCCGCTACGATTACAACGTCTTTAAACATAATTTTTTATTTCCAAGCTAGCTGTAACTATAAGATTAAAACCTACCCTTTTTTGTAAGTATCATTTCTTCAGTAATAAATCAAAGCGGTAATGGCTATTAATTAAATCAGGATGCTGATTAATAACGACCGCCTCATTAAAGCCAACATACTTAGCCATTGCTACCAATATGTCTTTTTTAAACCACGTACCAATTACCGGATTATTGTTTTTTACTGAATCAAAATAGGCTCTCACCCACTCAGGTTTATTGTGATACACAAATAAGCGATCAATATCTGGAATATCACCGACTAAAAATAGCCCATCTCTTTTTAAGAATTGATAAATGGCTGCAAAAATACCTATGATCTCATGCTCGTTAAAATATTGTAGCGCACTATACATGAGTCCTTTTGAAAAAGCCTTTGTTGGGAGATTCATATTCCTAGCATCTTCTGTAATCAGGGTGATATTAGGATATAACTGCGTATCTATATATTCCAGCAAGGTATTAGAAATATCAACCGCAGTGACTGACTGACATCTTAACGACAGTGGCATTGCAATTAAACCATTTCCAGCACATAGATCAATCAGCGTGTCATCAGGGCAAAGACATAATATTTCCTCAATCTCATCAAGATGAAACTGCCATTTTTGTTGATCAATTGAAATTTTATTAACCGTTCGTCCTATTTGGCATTGAGGATCTTTAGCTTTAATTATTTCATGAGTTGTCCAAAAGGTTACCCAATAATCATTTTTCTGCTCTATTGAACTCATACTTTATAATCACTCCACCGCTCATCTTAATTAACTTTCCATTGATCTACGCAATGGCAAATATACTCCATATCATTTATGCCATATTCCTGTATGACAGGAAAAGAAATAACATGTTCTTCAATCCAGAGTGTCTCTTTAATATCAAGTCCGCACTTATGAACTACGTCATGAGTAGGCCAATGAATAGAGGTAAATATTCCTTTTGAAGCAAGATAAGTCCGCAAAGAATCTCGTTCATCTCGCGTAGCTAAAAATCGATTATGAAGTAACGGACACTCTTTAGAGCGATAAGTTAACTGAGGACTACCTACTGAGAGATTTTGTGCAAGAAATCGCTCATTTTTTTGTCGTTTTTGACGCACGATAGATTCATTTGCCGTTAATATTATTTCTAATGATTGGCTACCGATATCTGATATGCTCCACTCTCTATCTAGCATATTTTCGGCTTCGCGTATATCTCGCCAATCTTTTGCCTCAAATCTTAACCATGAATCTAATTTTCTGTTAGGTTCATAGACAGGATTAAAGAAACCCCATAAAAATCCACCGTCAGCGACTTTAAGTAATTTACGATAACTACCAAACACATAGTGTCCTTTAGGCGCTATTTGAGACATATAAGAATGCGAAAAATCTTCAATAAATATACCATCACAAGGCGGTAATGCTGCTGTATTCTCATGACCAAAAAAATGGATAATGACCAGCGCTTCACCTTTTTTAATGTGAGAAGGATAAATGCATGTTAGGTCACGTCGAACTAAATAAAACTCCAGCTCCACTTGCGGAAATCGTTGTAACATAGCAGAGACTAGCGACCAGCAAGTGAACGTAGGTAAATAAACTTTCTTGGGTTTTATAACCTGCCCTATCAAATATGAAAAAGCTGCACGACCAGTATGAAAATAGGTATGATCAACTCTTTCTGGCGGTAATTTACTTCCAATCAACATAGTGTGATTCCTAACTCAAGATTGTTCAATAAGCGCATTGCTTCATTTATCAGAGTTCCTTTGTTAATTGTCCGATAATCACCCTCAAAAACTTGAAGCAGCCTGTCATGCTCATACAGCTTATAACAATACATCCATTCCGAATAATAAGCGCTAGAGGGTTCACTCTCTATATGGAATGGTGAGGGTAAATGGATTTTTAAAAACACATAAAATTCATCATCACGTTCAATTGGAAATATAACTGGCATTTTTACCTCAGAGACATAGTAACTATTCAATTGAATAACTATTCAATTGTTCTTTTGTACCTTCAAGACCATTAAACATTAATACATCAATAATAGATAATGAGGATTCAAAAATACCTCGTTGAGAATAAACAAGCTCATGAGACTTTAAAAAAGAGAGCTTAATATTGCTTGAAGTGAATTTATCTCGATTAAATAACTCTGCACCGGCTATAGGATTAATATATTCAGCCATATTCATTTGCTCAGCAATTCGAAGTGCCCATTCACCCGCGTCATTCACATCGGCATAGTTGAAGTTATTTTCAGATGATAGAATAATTTTTTTGTTTAATCCCAAGTAACTACTCATTTTATTTATTATGTCATAATTTATAGTCGCGATCGTTTGAGCATTTATTGGGAGAAGAATGTCGCAGATTATTTCATTGGTTTCGTGAAAATATCTGGCTTTCTTTTTGTAATGAGCCAATTGTCCAATAATACGTTCTTTCCAATTGATAGAAGGATGTACACTTACATTTTTACTGGAATCTGTTATTAAATGTTTTTTAAGCGGAACGACAATATACTGCCAGCCACCATTTGGATTAAGAATCCTATTTCTATTAACCCAACCACGCCTTATATATTGAGCATCATCAAATAATACAAAACAATCTGCGGCATGAATTAATTGCCAATAACCCAAATAAGGAAAAAAATACGGCTGCATAATAGCAATTGTTTTCATTTAACTGATAAGACTAATCAACTATCAAACTAATTATAAAATCTATCTGTTCCCTAGATAAATCTGGATATATCGGCAAACAAATGACCTGTTCGGCTGTTTTTTTCGCTACCGGTAAATTAGCTGGTGCAGAGGAAGGTAAGCCTCGATACATTGAAAAATCACTAATTAAGGGATAAAAATACCGGCGTACATAAACATTATTATCACGAAACTTTTGATACAATTCATCACGACTGAGTAGGTAATCCGGCTGCACTAAAATAGGAAAATAAGCATAGTTGGTGGCCTTTTCTTCCATTCCTAAAGGACAAGCAATGCCTTTTATAGTCGCCAGACATTGCCGATAAATCGCATCTACATCTTTGCGTTTTTCTAAGGCTTCATCTATGCCTTTAAGTTGCAACAAACCAAATGCGGCATTAATCTCGCTCATTTTGCCATTAATGCCAGGAGCCACTACCGTTATCTCATCAACAAAACCAAAATTTTTCAAATGATCAATACGTTGCTTGGTTTTGGCATCATGACAAATAATAGCCCCACCCTCAAAGGTATTAAAGACCTTAGTGGCATGAAAACTGAGTATCGACAAATCACCATGATTGAGCACACTGCCACCCTGACATTGCACGGCAAAAGCATGAGCGGCATCATAAATAACTTTTAGGCCATAATTATCGGCTATTTTTTGTATCGCCATGACATCACAGGGCTGGCCATAACAATGTACAGGCATAATCGCGGTGGTTTGTGGCGTGATAGCCGCCTCAATTTTGTCAGGATCAAGATTAAGGGTAACAGGATCAATATCCACAAAAACGGGTTTAATACCATTCCATAACAAGGCATGACCAGTCGCTGCAAAGGTATACGGTGTGGTAATGACTTCCCCGGTAATACGCAAGGCTTGCAAGGCTGTTACCAACGCCAGAGTACCATTAGCAAACAAGGCCAGATATTTGACACCTAGATAATCACAAAGCGCTTGTTCTAGCTGCTGATGAAACGGGCCGCTATTGGTTAAACGCTTACTAGCCCATATTTGCTCCAGATAAGGAATAAATTCCGCCAAATCGGGTAGTAAAGGCTGAGTTACATAGATAGGAGGTAATTTTTTAGAGCCTGTCATTTACTCTACCTGAGTAAATGTATGTGCACTATGAAGATGGCTCATATCCAAATCAATGGGCGGCAAATCGTCACACCAACGCTGCCACATAAGTCGAAAAACTTGCTCTAAGCCATTAGCAATTAATTCTGGCTGACCTCTTGGGGATTGCTTAAAACGTAAGCGCAATTCTGCTCGAATATTAACTAATACATTAATATCTTGTGCCAAGCACACGCCTTTATTAACAAAATCTTCCGTATCATGAGCAATAAACGCATCTAAGCCTACATTTCTTAATAAGCCAGCACCTGCTCTACTAGGTTGAGTCTTACCCATCAGTGTCAAGGTCGGCACGCCCATCCATAATGCGTGGCAAGTTGTGGTACCACCACTATAAGGAAAGGTATCCAAACAGATATCCACCTGATGATGTAGCGTCATATAAATACCCATGCTAGATCGCGGATAAAACGTTAAGCGCTCTCGGCCTACACCCCACTCTGCAAACCAGTTGATGACCGTATCATGACCCGATTGAGGCATCGAAGCCAATATTAATCGAGACGTGGGCAGAGCCTGCATGAGCTTGGCCCACAAGGCAATAACCTCAGAACTAAGCTTATTTAAACGATTAAAACTACCAAAAGTAATATAACCATTAGTCAATGCCGGTAACTCATTCACCTCAGGGGCCGCAGCATCGGGCATAAATGGCGCACTACCCGGTAAATAAGCAATCTTTTCTGTAAACTGCTCCCTGAATTGCTCTCTAGGCAACATAAACGGATCTGTTAAATAATAATCCATCGCTTGTAAGCCCGTAGTGCCGGGATAACCTATCCAACTCGCTTGAATAGGCGCGGGCTTTCTAGCAAAGGTTAATAAGCGGTTATGAGCGGTGTGGCCTGAAAGATCGATGAGTATATCAATATCATCAGCCCGTATCTTAGTCGCTAATTGCTGATCACTAAGGCCAACAACCAATGTCCAATGAGAAAAATAGCCCTGTAGCCTTTCAGTAACCTTATCTTTGATAACGCTATTGACATAAGCATGCAATGTCAATGACGAAAATGTAGATAAATGTATCAATAAGGGCTCAATAAAAGAAGCTACCGCATGATGATAAAAATCTCCAGACACAAAGCCGATTTGCAAACTACGCGTTGGCTCGCGATTATTTTCATGTGCCTGCCAATCACGTAACGACACTTCAAACTGCTCAGCATAGCGTAAATGTTCTGTAAATAAGGCTCTATCATCTATAGCGGCACTCATCGCTAAATAATATAGTCGACTGCTGTGCAAAATAGGGTCGTTGGGACAAATTTCTAAGGCTTTTTTAAAATAAAAATCATCGTAACGCCCAGAATCGGCTAAAAGCATTCCCATATTGTTATACGCTTTATAAAGCGTTGGATTATATTTTAATGCCTGACGTAAACTCGCCTCAGCCTCCTGTATACGTCCCATCCTCATAAGGATAAATCCTAGGTCGTTATGTATATTTCCATCATTAGCATTAAGCGCTAACGCCCGAGAACTAAGCTCTAATAAGCGACGACAAATCGCCAAAGCGTCCTCTAACCGATTGAGATCAAATAGAATAGACGATAAATTATGATGTGCTTGGATAAATTCTGGATCAATCTCCACCGCACGACGGCAACTGGCCTCAGCTTCCTCAAACCGCCCCATAGCCTTAAAATATTGACCTAAATTACTATGTGCCTCGGCATCCTCAGGCGCAAGTATGACCGTCATCATCATCGGCAATAAGGCCTCAGCACTTCTTTCTGTACTATGCAAGACAGCGCCTAAAACCTTCCAACCAAATTCATGCAGAGGAAAGCGGTTGGTCAGCGCTTGTGCAAGCACAATAGTTTCTTCATGTCGCCCTTGGCTAATTAAAGCCATAACAGCACTGATTTCTTTCGGATTAGGCTCAAAGGCTGACTCTTCAAGCTGGGTGGCTTTAGCTTGACGATTTTTTTTGCGGCTTTTATGGCTTTTCATGAATAATGAGATTCTATTTATTAACTTAAGGAAGGCTACCAATTTAAAGCGAGACAGCTAACTTCCCAGAAATACCGAGCCCCAGATCGGCACAGGACATACGGTAGGTTGGCGGACTATGCCGAGCGAGAGCTTAGTGTTCCTAGAATCAATAGGCTACCAACTTAAGGCCGGACAGCTTGAGGTTATTCGTTCGTGGTGGCTATCAACTTAAAGCGGGACAGTTTCAGCATAGACAAAATGCTCAGGGCAAAAGATTAAGCCGAGGAGGCTAGTAACTTACGGCGTGACAGATACTAGATTAACCCTTCGCCCTTCGCCCTTTGCCCTTTGGCTGCGCTTAGGAGAACCCTATCTAAAAGTGAACGATTAAGCTAAACCATCCCATCTTAAGTTGGTAGCCAATCAATAGACCCATTTTTTATCGCTCCCATCTTAAGTTGCTAGCCGATAAACCTACCGTCCTTGGCATTGGATTACCGCTTCCCTGTGGATATGACGGTTTAAGCACTATATATATATATATATATATATTATATCGATGAGAATGATTTACACCATAACGAAGACAAAACCCGTACTATTGTTTAACCTTCTCAGTAATACCATCCCAGCCAGATTTAATTTCAACCATTAAACTCATCACTTCATCTAATATAGTTTCATCATTACAACTATTCGCAATGACTAATCGGCGGCACATATAGTCATACAAGCTGTCTAAAT
Organism: uncultured Methylococcaceae bacterium; assembly: GCA_903910205.1. Taxonomy (GTDB): domain Bacteria; phylum Pseudomonadota; class Gammaproteobacteria; order Methylococcales; family Methylomonadaceae; genus Methylobacter_C. The sequence continues at coordinate 9,000 of CAIVYW010000129.1, forward strand.
TTTCAGCGACCTCACCGCCCGCCTCTTTATTTAAGCAGGCTTGTAAATTAGCAATAATGTTGATGGCAGTACCAATATCTTTACATTTTTTAGCAATATATTGATTGAGCATATTACCTTTGGCTTCGGCAATTTTTTCTAAAGCACCCTCCATTAACATTTGTATTAAACGATGAGGTGAAGCATCCATTAAGCTGCTGTGCACACTCACTTGTTTATAGTGCTTCATCGCTGCAACTGCGTACATATTATGATCCTTAAGTTTCTATAGTATTAAATAATAGGGCTTGTTATGCCAATGTCAGTATACTGACAACTTAGCCATCATTAGCCTATTTTAGTCTGGGCTGGCGAATTGGTAGTCCCATTAAATCCGGGTAAATTAGCTAGCATCGACGTTAAAGAATTACTGGTGTTTTGCAAACTACCTACAATGGAATCCATCGCGTTAAACTGTGTTAAATATTGCGCTTGTAAGGCCGACATTTGCGCATTAAAAGTGGTTTGTTGATTAGCAATATTAGTCAATTGTGTGTTATCTGCATTAACCCTGGTGGCAATTGAACCGGTCATGCTGACTTGGTTATTTAATACCGCATTAAATTGAGCACTGATCCCTGTGCTGCTGGTAAATAAATTAGCTACACCGGTAGGATTAGCCGCCATAGCTTTGTTAAACACCAAAGAATTTAATGATAAAGTGCCCGTATTATCAGGGGTTAAACCAATTTCGGCTAAGCTTGAAAAGCCAGCAATACCCGATACCGAAGCGTTTAAAGCAGTCAAGATCTGATGTTTTATACCCATCATCATAGGGTCGCCAAATAAGGGGGCTGCCTGACTGGTACCTCCAGTATATTGCGTCAAGTTACCCATAGTAGCAACTAAGCTGTTATAAGCTGTCATAAAACTATTGACATTACTAGTGGCGGTGGCGGGATTTGCCGCAATAGCTAAACTGGCTTGAGCATAAACAGCAGGCGTAGCCGCCGTGCTTCCAGTAGCGGCTACCGCTGCTGTCGTCACAGTAGATAGTCCTGTTAAGGACAGCGTCACTCCTGGAATTACATCAGAAAAGCTATTGCTTTGTCGTGTAACTTGTTGGCCATTAAAGGTAATCACGGAGTTACTTGCTGGCTGCACCGTTGTTAAGGTATTTAATGTGCCTAAATTGCTTGCTGATGAGGCTGTTGCCTGCAAACCAATGGTATTAGTAGCCCCCATAGAATTTGAGGTCAATATTAATTGCGCACCAGCATCGACATTAATAATAGAGGCGGTAATGCCAGGATTACCGGAGGCATTATTAATGGCAGTGACCAAGCTCGCTAAGGTCGTGTTAGCATCGGTATTTACCGTAAAAGGTTGATTAGTCGCCGTTGTCGTCCCTGTTGTTAGGCCAGTAGCAGCAAGAACGGTTGCTGGATTACCGGTAATGCCAATAGATGCCGTGTTGGTACTCGGCGTATTAGATAGCGCAATCGCTCCTGAGCCATTATCTACTGCGGTAACCCCAGTGGTTGAGGTCATGGCATTAATAGCTGCGATGACATTTTGTTGTGGCGTGTTGGTGGAAGGAGGAGAGGCAATAGCAGGAATAGCGTAGCCATTAATGCCCATATCCGTTGATGTAAAAGTGGGTGCCGATGCGCTGACGATAGCGCCACTAACAGAAGTCGTTCCTAAATTTAACGATAAGCTACCTGCGCCCACTAAAGACGAGGTATTACTATAAAAACTAGAGCTCATTTGTGCGGCTGACGCTAATTGCTTGACAGCAACTTGATAGCTATTTGGAATCGCGGTGCCGTCAGCAGTGGCGGTAAAAGCAGAGTTATTGCTAGAGGTGGCGGTATTGGCTTGAAAAGTCGACAGATTTTGCAGGGTTTGTACGCTGGTTTGAAACGTGTATAAAGCGTTTTTAAGCGTACCTAATGCTGTTAAATCGGCATTAGTATTTGTAGTTTGTGTGGTGTAATGAGCGGTTTGTGGGCCACTTGCAGCCGCTACTAACCCTGTCACCATACTAGAAACATTAATGCCAGAACCCAAGCCAGTGGAGGTGGCCGATGGCGTTGGCGGAGTCGATACTGGCGCAATTAATAAAGCTGTCACAAACCCCCCTTTTTCATAAAACCCTTTGCCAATTAAGCCGCTAACTTAATCGTACATTTATATCGTTTAAAACAAACACTCAGTCATGGCGGGTGTCTGTATTTTTACAGCTCTTACGACAATCGTTATTAAGCTTTGGAGCTAAAAATATGAAAGCTCTGGTCTTGATTGATGGATTTTGCTAAGTCCAGCGCGGCTTGTGTGGGCATTTGCGAAATCACTTTGTTAGTTTGGGTATCAACTACCCTAACTACCATCAGGCCATTATCAGCGCTAAATTCTAAAGTCCGTTGTAATGATTGTACATGATCGTTAAGTTCGGTAACCGCTTGTTTAATATTAGCGGCGGCCGGAGAAAAGCTAGAGACAACAGCCGTCAACGTGGGGCCGGAACTGGCCACTTTAGCCATCGCTGCTTTAGAGATATCAGAAAACGCCCCGCTATGGCTACGTGTTGTTGCCGTCACTATGCTGGGAGCCGCTGCATTTATAATAATGTCCATGTTAATGGCCTCTTAATGTATGTTAAACAAAGGCCCAGTATGTACTAGGCCTTTGTCATAAGTTGATTATCTTAACAGACTTAACACGCCTTGTGCAGACTGATTAGCCTGCGCCAACATGGCGGTACCCGCTTGTTGTAACACTTGTGCCCGTGACAAATTAGCGGTTTCTGAAGCAAAGTCGGCATCGGTAATACGACTGCGTGACGCGGTATTATTGACGTTTTGTGAGTTTAAGCTACTAACGGTCTGGGTAAAACGGTTTTGATAAGCACCTAAAGAAGCGGATGAGGTATTGACCATATTAAGAGCCCCATCAATCACCGATAACGCTGACGCTGCACCCGCTGAGGTATTTAAACTAACATTATTCAAGGTGTTAGTCTGACTTGTAGTCGTTTGCTGACCTGCGGTTAAGCCCGCTGCGGCAACATTATTACCACTCACAGTAATAGTACCACCAGAACTTGATGCTAAAGAAAGCGTGCCTGTAGTCGCCGAACCTGCCGCATTGCCTATTTGTGGTATATTAGCGCCACCACTTGAAAATGCAGAGCCCATAGTAATGGCACCCTTACTAGTATTAGTTAGGGTAATAACCCCCGCAGTAGAGCTAGCGGTAACACCCGATTGACTAGACACTAAATTAATGGCAGCTGCCATATTATCGCCTTGTGAGACAGAATCAGTACCAGCGGCTACCGCCCCGATTTGTATCCCATTGACTGTTAAGCCCTGAGTATTGGCAGCGATGGCTGTATGTGCTGAAGCAGATGATCCAGACACCGTGGTCGCACTCGTACCCGTTAAACCGGAATTGGCTGCAGTAAAACCTGAACCGATAGCAATATCACTACCATCGGCAGCGGTTAAGGTGACTTGACCGGTAGAAGCGTTTGCCGTTGCCGTCACGCCCGATTGACTAGATACCAAATTAATGGCATTAGCGACGTTTGCACCTTGACCGATAGGATCAGAACCCGATGCAATATTGCCCACAGCAATCCCATTGATAGTTAAATCCTTGGTTGTTGAAGGTATCGCTGAGGCACCGGTGCTTGCTGCAGAACCTGTCACAACCGTAGCATTAGCGGTTGCAGTAACACCTGATTGTGAAGAAACGGCATTAATAGCCGCCGCTATTTGTACAGAACTTTCAGTAGTTTGTCCTGGATTAGCACCAGCAACACTGGCACCGACCTGAATACCATTGAGTGTCAAATCACCAGCGGCTAAACCACCGGAAGCGCTGTTGGCACCAACAGCGATAGCCGTGCTAGTTACCGTATTGACTGTATTGCCCAATGAGGAAGCCTTGGCGCTGCCTATAGAGCTAATGGCAATGGTACTCGTTGCATTATTATTAGCACCTACTTGGAAATTGGTTGCTGAAAAAGAACCATCTAATAAATTAGTACCATTAAAAGAAGAGTTGCTGGCTACTCGTGTTATTTCTGAGATCAGTTGTTGCGCTTGATTATTTAAGGCCGCTCTATCACTAGCACTATTACTACCATTAGCTGCTTGCACCGCTAGGGTACGAATTTGTTGAAGATTCGCAGTAATACTACTTAAATCCCCTTGAGCGGTTTGTGTCATAGAAATGGCATCATTAGCATTACTGGCCGCTTGGGTCGTTCCGTTGATGTTTGCGGTCATACGCTGGCTGACCGAATAACCAGCAGCATTATCGGCCGCACTGTTAATTTTTAAACCTGTAGACAAACGTTGCATGGCTGTTGATAAGCCTTGTTGATTCTGACTAATGGCATTTTGAGCATTTAAGGATGCTAAATTGGAATTAACGGTAAGTGACATGGTAAATCTCCTAATTAGAGCGGACGATGTGTAAATCCGGATTATTTAAAATGCGGTTAGTGATCAATTGGATCATTCACCACTTGTATTGGTTATCGACTGATGTTTTGTAAACTTTAATTATTTTTTATATTTTTTATTTTAAAATTTGTACGACAAGGTTACTTAAAATACCTTCGCACTATCAAACCTTACCCATCCCCCCCTGTAACTGTCATTCCAGCGCGGACTACTCATCATTATATAAAGCCGTCATTTCATCAAGAACTGCCAGAATTCAGTTGCCATGGACGGCTAACACCGCACCATACTGAAGTTTTTCAGCTCAGACATCTGAGTACACTTGATTCCGACAGTCCCTCACTGCCCACAATTAAGCGAAAACAATTTACATGGAGTCAAAGCTTCCGCTCAGCATTTTAAAACAGCTGAAGCTATTTTACTCCACGCACATAGATTACCTAATTTAATGGCAGTGCGGTAATCCCTGCTGAGATGACGACATTTTTGTAGTTTTTCATGGAGTCAAGAAATAACCCTCCAAACCTTAGCCATTGCCCACTTAACACGTCAAATTTATGGCAGACACTTCATTTAAGTTAAAGCAACCCACTGACCAAAGCCAGCAAACATTAAGCCAAAACCACTATTGGCATCTTAATTGCTTTATCTATTTCAAGGTAAAAACTTAACTGCCGTTACGTTATTACAGCCTAACAACTTATCACTTTTACACAAAAAAAAGACCTTAATTAGGAGATTTGCCATGTCACTTACCGTTAATTCGAATCTATCATCCTTAAATGCTCAAAATGCCATTAGTTCAAACCAACAAGGCTTAACAACCGCGATGCAGCGTTTGTCTACGGGTTTAAAAATTAATAGCGCGGCTGACAATGCGGCGGGTTATTCTATTAGCCAACGCATGACCGCTCAAATTAATGGTAATACTCAAGCCGCCAGTAATGCTAATGATGCCATCTCTATGACGCAAACCGCTCAAGGCGATTTAAGTAGTATTACCGCGAATCTTCAACAAATTCGTACCTTAGCTGTGCAAGCCGCTAACGGTAGTAACAGTCCCAGTGATAGAACCGCGCTAAATAACCAAGCACAACAACTCATCTCAGAAATAACACGGGTAGCCAACAACTCTTCTTTTAACGGACTTAATTTACTGGATGGTTCTTTTTCTGCAACCAGCTTCCAAATAGGTGCTAATGGTAATGTCAATAACTCTATAACCATCTCGGCTATTCCCAACGCCACAGCCTCATCCTTAGGCGTTACAACCAAGACTGTAACAAGTCTTGCTGTCGGCACCACCGCTACAGCCGGTGGTTTAGCGGCAGGTGATTTAACACTCAATGGCATTCAGATCGGCGCCAGTACCGCCGGCTCTAAACCCGGACAAACTACCAATAGCGCCGTACAAATGGCGGCCGCCATTAATGCAGTTTCTGCAAAATCAGGCGTTACCGCCACCGCTGTTCCCACAATTTTGACCGGTTCTGCAGCAACGTCGTTTGCAGCGATACCTTCAACAACAGCAGGCTTAACTATCAATGGGGTCGCTGTGGGCAATATTGCTGCCGGTGCTGACGCCATAGGTCAAGGCGCCAACGTCGCAGCGGCTCTTAATTTAGTATCCAGTCAATCAGGCGTGACCGCAACGGCAAACTCAGCTACCGGCCAAGTCACCTTAACTGCTGCAGATGGCAGCGACATTGCTATGGGCGCAGGTTTTACTGCGGTCAATTCTGGTTTAAGCGGTTTTAGTGCGACGCAGGTCACTGGATCATCTGCTTCAGCACACACCGCCATAGTCGCCAATACTCAGGGCTTTACTATCAATGGCGTACAAATCGGGGCCGTAGCCGCTGGCACTAATGCGACCTCGCAAGGCGATAATGTGGCAGCCGCCATTAATTTAGTGTCTAGTCAATCGGGCGTTACCGCCACTGCTGACCCTACTACAGGCGCTCTTACCTTAACCAATACGAGTAATGGGGGCATTACTATGGGCTCTGCATTCTCAGATGGGTCCACTAATATACCGCAAACAGGAAATGTGGCAGGCACAGCCACTACCGGCCTCATTTCCTTAGCGTCAAGTTCTGGCGGCACTATTATAGTGAGTGGTAATAATGTTGCCGCAGCGGGCTTAACCGCAGGTCAGCAGACCACTAAAAGTCAAACTAGCACCTTGGATAAAGTTGATTTAAGTACGGCTGCTGGCGCCAGTGCCGCTTTATCGGTGCTTGATGGCGCTCTTAATATGGCCAATACCTCCTCCTCGGTTTTAGGTGCCTATCAAAACCGTTTCACTGAAACCGTGAGCACCTTAAACTCAGAAAACGTTAATAATACCGCGTCACGTAGTCGTATTACCGATGCCGATTTTGCTGCAGAAACGGCTTCTTTATCAAGAGCTCAAGTATTACAACAAGCCGGTACCGCCATGTTGGCACAGGCTAATCAATCGGCACAAGGCGTATTAAGTTTACTTAGATAAATAGACTAGCAACTTAAGACGAGACAGTGTGAATATATATCGTTCCCACGCTCTGCGCTCATCGTTATACATACAATTTAAAAGCACGTCATTCCGGCATGGACTGCCGGAATCTAGGCGACATGGATGTATATAAATTACCATCCATGGCACTGGATACCGGTTTCTCGGTTGGTATGACAGTTTACTTAATATTTGTGTATAACGATAAGCGCTCTGCATGGGAATGATAAAAGGCTTTCACTACCGTTTTGTCCCATCTTAAGTTGATAAACACTGATAAATGGCCCAGTCTAACTGGAATTTTAATTTTATTTTACCGTGAGGGTAACTGCTGTAAATTGATTCGACTGATATTTTTAAACGGCAGATTAATAATGTCATGCTGACTCACTGTTGTTTATTGAAATCTTGATGCGGCGACGGCAAATTGACACATGGGTAGTTCATCGCCTGATATAGGCGCATAAAGCATGAGCAACATCATAAGCGGGTGATAAGCGCAAACCGATGTCTTGCCCTTTTGCTGAGTGACTTAAAAAGATAGATGACCCCCTAGCCTATCGTTATAGACTAAAAAACAACCAATACGACCTACTCTAAGGCTTTGGGTGCTATGCCTAAAGCCTTAGGTTTTTCAACCGATGACCAACCCTAAGTTGCGCTGGCTTACAAGCTGCGCTCTCCTCGTTAGACATAAAACACGTTATTCCATCCCCATTGATATGGACGGTCAAAATCTAAGCGCATGACGAATAGTTAGGATAACTGTCTAATATATCGGGCGAAAAAGCATGACACTACCTTTTTATTAAAAATAATGGCCGTAACACTTTGTGCTTTTCGTTTATTTGCTGCTTGGAAGGTATCGCTTTTTTGGGAAGGTCTTACTAGTTAATGCAGGTACAGATTGACATCCTCCCCACCTGAAGGAAGGGGATTCCTAGTTTCCTAAGAGTGAGTAGGTATCGCTACTGCTCACTAGTTTCTGCTGCTGACGACATTACTGCACCGTTCACTTCACAGACTAGCCCCGTCTATCCGACGGTTATTTTTAACTAAAAAACAGAGTTTAAGGCTTTACTATTATCGCTTGGTTATCGCTGATACAGATTTAAAACCTTTACTACTGATTTAGAGTATATTTTATGAGCAAAAAAAGTCAAGAGCATCCTTACATCCCCGCCCTGAACGGCGAGGTTTTGCGGACAAAGCATGATAAA
>CAIVYW010000130.1 GCA_903910205.1 uncultured Methylococcaceae bacterium
ACAATGCTTTTGATCACCTTATATTCATAAAGCCGGTTATTATTCCAATGCGTAACCCGTAAGTTTTAGGGTGCATGCATCGTATTTTGAACGCCTATGACACAATACCTTATCCAATACTCTATCAGCTGCCGTATTGCAGCTTAAGATCTTCAGCATAAGGTGCAATAAGGCCATCGCCTGAGTAGTAAGGCACATTATGAACATAAGCTGTGGCCATTAACCTTATAAACCGTGGTCTGTCCTCTATATGTTTTCTTGCCCTGTTCGGCGACAACTAAGCCTAACATTGATAAAGTACATGTAAACCAAACAAATTTTATGTACAGTATAGCTAACGTTATCAATCACCAACCAATAAAGGCTAAAAATGAACGCAGTTGAGTTTCAAACGACCGTCAATAATGGTGTAATTAACCTACCCAGTAATCAACAATCATGGAACGGTAAAAAAATTAAAGTGATTTTGTTAGAAGAAGCCAGTTCCGAGGTAACAGATATAGTAAGCAATGCCGCCACGTCTGAAACTGATTTCTTCAGCTATGCAGGGATATGGGAAGACCGCGACATCAATCAGGAATCCATACGTGCTAAGGCATGGCGGGATAATAAATGAGGGTGCTTTGCGATACCAATATCCTGATTGAATTTTATAAAACCAACCCTACTGTAATACGAAACCTGCAAGGCATTGGGCCCGTCAATATTGGTGTCAGTGTGATCACTAAAGCCGAATTGTTCTACGGGGCAAGAGATAAAGCAGAGCTCACCAAAATTGAAAGACATGTAGCACTTTGTCACTGTTATGGACTTAACGATGCTATTTCAGCACTTTTTATAGAGCTGATGCAGCGTTATTCACTCAGTCACAAAGCTTCAATACCTGACATGCTAATAGCTGCAACAGCTATTAGCAATGATCTAGAACTTTACACCTTGAATACTAAAGACTTTAAATTTATTCCTGAGCTGAGTTTGTATGAGGCGTGACGGGGTTTATAACCCCGTTACTCACGTTTGGAAAGCTATTGAAGCATCCAAAGGTTTCACAACCCCCGACCGGCAAAGGAGTGCCGATATGCCGTTCCAACAGTCGAGTGCTCCAGTTTTGACTAGCGGCTTCTTGCATATACCAATTACGAGCTTTAGCGCCATCCACTCTGAGCAATAAGCTATAATGAGTCCAGCTTAATTCGGAACGCACTGCGTTCCAATTTGGAAAGTGCTGAAAAAGGCACGCATATTTCGCAAATTGCGTTCGTCAAAACCCTTACCAAACTCATGAGTAAGTGACTCAGCAAGTCGACTAAGTAACTGCTTGCCATAGGTAGCACGGTTTTGTCCTCCTTGCTCAAATTCCACGATATGCCTACCGATACCCCAATAGGTTTGTACCTGCGCCACATCCACTCTACGTAGTAACTGCTGGCGTGTATGGGTAATTAAGCCGCGCAATGCCTCTAATAATTCAGGTGGGGCAGTGCTCGTAGTATTGGAGGATGGGTTGCTCATTGGTTGTCCCAAATATCCATATGGTTTTGCTTATACCTGAATGTTTCTTCAGGGCTGTGTTCATCTAGCATAGGTAATTCAGCACACTTTTTTATTAACCGCATATAGCTATGTATTTTGTTGTTTAGAGTCTGGCAAGACAGTCTGAGCCAATAATGCTTTTAAGCGCTCAATCTCTGCTAAGGCCAAAGCTTCCCGCTTGTTCGCTGCTTCCTCGCGCCTTTTAGCCTGTTCCAACTCCGATTGAATAGTGCGTTGCTCGCGCAGGTATTCTTGGCGGGCTTGGTATTGATAATATTGCTGATCTTTTTCTGAAAACGTACTTAAAGTGCTCATGGCTTGTTTCATCTCTTGAGTAATCATCCAATCGGGTAGGGCCTCATCATTTAAACGCTCACCGTCTTTAAAGAATTTTAACCAACGTTGGCCTTCTGTTTCAACTTGATTGGCATTAAACTTTTTAAGTTCCAACAACCAAATGCCAACGTGTGGCGTAAGGTCTGTATTTATTACTTAAGCATTTTGTGTTAACTTTGATCTAATGAAATCATGCCCAGAATCAAATTTTGGGAGCATTTTACAATTATTCTTCTTGAGAGCTTCTTCAATATCAGGTGTATCAAAGTCTTTTATATTTTTATTGAGGAAACAACTCATGACTGAAGCGTTTTTCTGAAGATGTGATATTACTGACGCGAACACAAGAGCATCTTGCGGGTCTAAATCATAGGGAGATTCAAAGCTTGCTGCTTCTCTCAAAATTTCAATAGTCAATGGAATTATCTCTGCGGCATTCAGAAATCGCGCACGTAATTTAATAAAACGTTCTTTTTCTTCCTCTGTACTTTGAACCAAAAGACTGGCAATATTTTGAATGCCGCTAACTCGTTCAGAATAAGATTTTGTGCGGCGTAACTGAATTAATTCCTTATCAAGACTTCTTTGCAGTTCTTTACGATAATTTGCCTGGCGTATAAGTTTTTCATGTGGTTCAGCAAGACTATAAGCAGGGATAATAAGATTAATTTTTCCCATCTCGCAAAGATTAAGAATTAACTCACATTCAATTTGTTGCTCTTGTTCAAATGCTAGTTCAAGAATAAAGTTTGTCTCAACATAAACATTCAAATCATAGCCTCACGATCTATGCTTCCATCAACTACTGCATTGTACAAGCCTGACTCAATTAACCATTGCTGAGAAGAATCAATCTCATCAGCTTTTTTATGAATGATTTCATTGAGCCAAGACGCAATAATTAGTTCTAAACTATGTCCGCTGACACGTTCTGCTGAAACACCTGATTGATCAAAATAAGGTTGAAGAGTTGGGTAGGCATCAATGGTGTAATTTGGGTTGATGGACTCACTATTTAAATCTGAATTTTTCCAAAGGTAAAAACGATCTGGAAATGCCATCAGAAAATAAGGCGCATTTGGAAAAGTCCCATGAGCAAGAATATTCCGACGTAACTGGGCGGCCCATGAAGCAGTTGCATCAAGCTTACTTTTAACCTCCACAACAAGTGCAAGCTTGTTGTTACGATCATAGGTTGTCAAATCCCATCCAGTAGACATAAAATCTCTCTAAGGCATCCATAATTCAAAGAGCAAGTATAGCATGTTGATATTAAAGGATACCGATCTTAATAGCTTTAAAGTTATCAACTTAGGAATAGCGCTTTAATCCACGTAATAAACGACTAGGATCTCTGTTTCGATCTACTAGAATTTGTTCAATTTGATCTATTAGGTTGTTCCAGCATGACAGTTGTGAACGGATTAAAAAGGTGTTGCTAACTAAAGCTACTAAGATTACATCAGGAAGATCTTTAAGATCAAAACTAACGAGGTCACTTGATAGTTTATAATAATCTTCGCTGACTTTAAATTGCCCCAATTTATGGCTGGATTACCAAGTTTAATCAAGACTATAAAAACTTAAGTTCAGCCTTGTTGGGTGATGTTTCTCAACTTAACGCGAGAGACTACATTAAAAAAACAGCAGAAAGTTTTGAAACACCGTTTTTTGATACCTTGAGGCTTTACTTAAAACAGACTAACAAAGGCGCGGGCATTGTTCAAAGTGTAACAGATATGCCGCTACTGGATGCTCAGAGTATGCACGCCGAGCTGACTTAGTATCATTTAATAATATCCAAACAATAATTTCTTAGCTAATAAAATACATGATTAAAATATTCTTTTCCTTTTCTCATGCTGACGACAAATATCGTGATTGGAATTAAAAAATATGTATGAGAAATCAAATAAAAATAATGAAATTGATTATAAAATTAGCGTTTGTATTTACGGCGAAGTGTTTGTAATTGGATGGTCGATTTTTATATTGAAAATGGACTCAATAGCATTTTCTACTCCTTGGTTAAGGCTCCATGAGAAAAAGACAATTGTGCCAACGAACAGAATGAATAGTATTGATCCTACTAGACTTTGTGCGACACCTGCCCAGAAATTATTCTTTAATCCAGATAATTCAGCATGTACACGGCTAGAGAAATCTCTATCCATCGACTCCATATGCTCTGACAGCATCTCATCCACAAAGATACTTCCCAGTTCTGCCGCTTGGTCTTTGTAGAACTCTAATTGGATGGGACTATTAGCCAAGCTTAAGAAAGATTTCAACTCTTCCTGAGTAGCGTCCCTTCCTTCCATATCCTTGATGTTACTTAGGTATTCTATCTTTTGTCGTTTATAAAGTGAGTAGGCAATGATGCCTAGGATGTCACTTTTATTTTCCACCAACTTGGCATAGACGGATTCGTTATCTTCGGCCATAGTCTATCTACTAAGGTCGGCAGACAGTCTTTCGGAGGCTCTTTTAAATGCCTCTCGTACATCAGAAGCACTCTTTCGCACTGCGTATTTTTTTATATTAAAAATACCTATCCGTGGGTAAACTGTGATCCCAGCTTTCATTCTATCTCCTACTAGCCTTACTTCCTTAATAGAAAAGTGACTCTTAGTTTTCATTGGGTTTCTCCTGTTGAATCGACATAAATCGTCTATTAGTTCACCGCATTATTTTAACAGATGTTTAAGAAAGAGCTCTAACAGTTTGCGAAATACCCGATATGCTAATAGCTGCAACAGCTATTAGCAATGATCTAGAACTTTACCAGCAATTCAGAGCATCATGAAAATCCAGCTCCATGAAGCCCAGCCATTTTATTCCGGGCACACTCCCCCATCTCCGTACGTTAGAGTCAGCGTGCATTGTTTATCAAG
>CAIVYW010000131.1 GCA_903910205.1 uncultured Methylococcaceae bacterium
CGCAAGGGTTGGGGAGCTTAAGAAGTTAGGCCATGACATTGTTTCGCACAAGCGCACCGTGGATGGTCATAAAAATGTTGCCGAATACGTATTACTTTCAAACACAAAACCATAAATTAAATAAGGCATGAATAAAATGAATAAATTACCTATAGATCGCGCTACTTTTGATTTAGCCAAGACCGAGCTAATAAAGATTAATCCGTGCCGAGACGCTATAAGCATATTGGTAGCTGATAATTGCTTTACAGACGAGGACAAGAAACGGTTAGCTGACTTTCAGGGCTGGCTATCGAGCCATGCAAGCAAGTCTCAGGATGTTTACGATACCGGATTATTGCAATATGAAAACCGCCCACAAGCCATGATACGGGCGGCTTTTGCACTGGCTGATAACCTACGCAATCAAATAGAACGGCTAAAAATCACCAACTCTAGTTTATTAGCAAAGCACATTGAAAAAACGGACGCGCTTATTAAGCAGAAATTCAGCACTGAAGAAATTGAAAAAATACTTCCACCACCTAATCAACTGACTGAAAGTAATGATGAGCTTGCCGCAACTTTACAAGACAAGTTTAATCGTCTATGGGCTTTTGCCAACGATGCCCCTAGTTTTGATGCGTCAAAAATCAGTGACATTGATCTAGGTGGATTTTTAACAACGGCTGAATTTCAGTTATCACAAAAAACAGCCTAGACTCAATTTACCCACGCAACTTACATTCGTGTAAGTTGCAATGACAACAAACTATGGTGACGTAATGCCTTCTAATGAAAAAAATGATGACGGCTCTTATCAGGAGGTGGCTGAACTTAATGACAGCAGCGATCAAGAATCTATAGCACTATGGCGGCTCAAAAACGAGCAGGAATATGAGCAGTACCGTAGGGAGCTAAATACGCGCGGTGTTCTTGAAGCGGAGGCACAGGTTAAGCTTTATGTTGATGCTGAGATTACCAGCCCTGAAAAAATCGCAGCAGTTGGTTTAGATCCGATTGTACGGGCTGCAATTACCCAGCAGGAATACACCGCAACTTTTACGGCTGACTTACCTGTTATGGTTAAACAGTTACGTGAACGTTGCAATAAGTCATTAACCCCAGAAAAGACGCTTATCGCTCAAGCATTAACCCTAGATTCCATCTTTAATTCACTAGCAACACAGGCCGCTTGTGTTGGCTGGAATACAAATACAGATAAGGCTGAAAAACTCTTAAGGCTTGCGTTTAAGGCACAAGCACAATGCGCTAAGACCTTGCAAGTGGCGTTAATGGCTCAAGAAATAGCAAAAAAAGCGCGAAACGAACTGATAGTTAATGAAAATGGAGTGAATCATGGCACAGAGAAAGTGGTCGAAGGAGCAGCGTGCCTTGCAGTCGAAAGCGATACAGCGTCACCAGCCTTGGCTTGTATCAACGGGCGCAAAGTCCTATAGCGGTAAAAAAATATCATCAATGAACGCTTATAAGGGAGGTCATAGGCCATTAATGCGAGAGCTGGCAAGGGCATTAAAGGAACAGGATACTTTTATTCGTGAATTGGACTGCCAATAATGGGCAGTGGTTTTAATTAAGCCTCATAGAGCATTAGCTTTTATGGGGCTTTTTATTGCCTGAGATTTAGGCAGCGCACATGGAGCTGGTTAAGGCTAATAATCAAGGGGAGTTGCTGGCACTGGAAATAGGTATTCATGCGCTAGCGACAGTGAACGACAAAACGAAAAAAGGCGGTGGTGTTCGTGCTTACGCTGCGGAAATAGGGAAAGGTGAAAGCTCAATAACTCGATGGACTTCTGCGGCTAGTGTTTATTGTAGTTTGTCTGCAACGTTGCAGACAAAAGAAATTCAAGAAAAAGTACAACACCTTTACGAAATAAGCAAAGCCCCACAGATAACATGGCAAGTATTAACCTCATATAGCATTTTTTTATGGGGCTTTTTATTTGAGATTTTGGAAAATGCTGAATTATTTATTTATGAGTGGCAGTGAGTGCCGACAATAACGAGGTGGGGTGATAATTAGCAATAACTTGAAAAAGTTATCCCATACGTTATCCCATAAAGCCTATTTTGACGTTTTACTAAATATTGAATTTCGTAAGTCATTGAATCAATTGGTCGGGACGACAGGATTTGAACCTGCGACCCCTTGTCCCCCAGACAAGTGCGCTACCAAGCTGCGCTACGCCCCGACATTGATAAAGCTAAAGAGTTTATGAACACTCCTCAGATCGCTTCAGCCAAGAATTATACTACATTATTGAAAAGTACTGTTACTTGATGTTTAGATTTTTAACTGGGTGAAATTATCAGCAGATAACATTTTATCGTAAGGTTTCTTAGTTTCTTACATTGAGCGGGTACTACCCAGAAGAAAATTGATATATATTTGCCACAGTCGGCCCGAAAAGCGACAGAATTTTTTGTCGCAAAGGCGTAAGCCCTTCAATCACATGATACGTCTGCTTTTCTGTAGTAATTGTAA
>CAIVYW010000132.1 GCA_903910205.1 uncultured Methylococcaceae bacterium
AACAAGCCTTCAATGCTAGTTTTTTCTAAACGGCGGGCTAAGGCATGGAAGTCGGAGAGTAATATTCCAGTTGAAATTATGAGTTGCCCATTTATTCTCTACAGGAGAATGCGCAAAATCGAGAAAAAGAAGGATGCAAAGGGTACAGTCGCATTCGCTAGTCATTCTACCTATGATCTTGGAGTAGACTTTAGTATTGAAAAATATTGCACCAAACTCAAACAGCTTACCGACGAGTTTCATCCGATAACCGTGTGCCTATTTTGGCTTGATTATGTTGAAGTGGCTGACATTTATCGAAAACATGGTTTTGAAGTTGTGACGGCGGGACCTAAAATTTCAAATAGCTTGAGCTTCGTTCATAACTTTTATGAGATTTTATCGAATCACAACTTTGCTACCGCGAACGATGTTGGATCTTATACTTTTTTTGCTGTTGAGCTTGGATTGCCGTTTTTTATTTACGGAGAAGCTCCGGTATCGGTTAATGAACTTGGCAAAGATAAAAATATTGGTAAAACGGCCAAGCTTACCGATTTCGCAATTGGTCGAGTGGCCGATAAATTATTTGCAACCGGGCCGTCAACTAAGATTACACCTGAACAAAAAGAGTTCGTTATAGAAGAAATTGGGATTGATGATTGTCTGACGCCCTCGCAAATGAAGAAATTCTTTATGAAGTATTCTAAAAAGAACGGGTATGCTTTTCGTATGATCATTTGGTACTGGATAGAGACGCTTGTTCACGACTTCATATTTGTAATGCCGTGGGTAGGCCATCTGATGAAATTTCGCAAAAAGCTTGCTAGACGTAGTGCCAAAAAAATTAATTCCGCCACATTTAAATCTAACTAATAGTAAAATTAAAACGTGAACAAGATAACACTTATTCGGGAGAGGGGGTTGAAAGACGTAACCTATTTCATGTTGTATTACCTCTCCGCCCGCTTTAAATCATTAAAAAAGGTAAATAAATCTGAGAATTATAGAAAATATTTCAAGGGAAAGTCAGGGCTTGAAATTGGTGGACCCAGTAAGGTGTTTACCTCAAGTGGTCAGCTTCCGATTTATGATGTAATGGCGAGGCTGGATAATATTAATTATTCTGACGATACTGCGTGGACCGGTAAAATCAATTCTGACAAAGAATACAGAGCAGGTAAATCGACGCATGGAAAACAATTCATTTTAGATGCGATGGACCTGTCAAAACTCAAGCCAAAATCCTATGATTTTGTGATATCTAGTAATAATCTCGAGCATCTTGCGAATCCGCTAGAGGTAATAAAGCAAGCAAAGCGTCTGGTCGTTAGTGGTGGAGTGATATTGGTCGTGGCTCCCAAAAAGCAGTCCAACTTCGACCATCGCAGAAAAATTGTTGATTTCGAGCACCTAGTTCGTGACTATAAGGCTAAAACAAAAGAAGATGATCTGACTCACTTGGAAGAGATACTTGAATGTCATGATTTGCGATTCGATCTTGCGGCAGGTTCTAGAGACAATTTTATCAAGAGAAGCAAGAAAAATATTAAGTTTAGATGTCTGCATCATCATGTTTTTGACGAGAAGGTGTTAAGAAAAATTTATCGTTTTTCTGGGCTTTCGGTAATTATGACGGCTCAGACGAATAATGATTATATAATTTTAGGTAAAACTACAAAAGCGAGGAAGATATGAGATCATACGATGTTGTGATTGTTAATTTTAATGGAGAAAAGATA
>CAIVYW010000133.1 GCA_903910205.1 uncultured Methylococcaceae bacterium
CATAATGTAGTGCCACTGTTAGTTCAACAGTGCCTAGTCCTGCGGAGAAATGACCACCAGAAATACTCACGGTATGCGTCAAATAATCACGCAATTCTTTAGCCAAGGGCTTTAACTGATCTTTACTTAAATTACGCACATCAGCGGGGCTGTTGATGTTGTTAAGTAGTGGGTAATTAAGTAATGTTTTCATAATGGCTAGTGTGGTTCTCGGATGAACATCAGGTTGATGCTCATCCTGAGTAGGGCAGCAACGTTGAAATATAAGTTAGTCAATTTCATTAATGTTGTCGTATGACGCTATTAATTAGGCTGTTTATGTTCTTATAATTAAGCTTTTTTGTTCTTTAAAGCATGACTCGCTAAATTCTTGCCTAA
Organism: uncultured Methylococcaceae bacterium; assembly: GCA_903910205.1. Lineage (GTDB taxonomy): Bacteria > Pseudomonadota > Gammaproteobacteria > Methylococcales > Methylomonadaceae > Methylobacter_C. Next base: position 379 of record CAIVYW010000133.1, read on the forward strand.
ATCCCATATAGAGCCGGGTATTTGGTGGGTATCGGCAATGGCTTTATCAAATGAGTTAACAATATTGTCACGATCTTTTTGCGTCAACGTTAAAGGTGGCAGCAGTTTAACCACATTCATTCCGTGTCCAGCTACTTGAGTCAATATATGGTGTTCTTTGAATAGGGGAATAGTAACCATTTGACAGAATAAACCTTTATTAGCGGCTTCTAGCATGGCCCAGGCCGCTTTCAGTTTTAAGCTTTTAGGTGCATTAAATTCAACGGCTATCATCATACCTTTACCACGCGCTTCTTTAAGAAACTCATATTGACCTGACAAGGCATTAAGGCTGTTAATAATGTCGGTGCCTACCTTTAAGCTATTTTCTACTAATTTTTCATTTTCTATAACATGTAATGTCGCTAAACCAGCCGCCATCGCCATATTGTTTTTACCAAAAGTAGAGCCATGTACTACTGCTCTATCCATACGATTAAAGACGGTATCCATGATCTTTTCAGTTATTGCCACGCCGCCTACGGGTACAAAACCACCTGAAAGTGCTTTAGCCATACAAATCATATCGGGCTTAACTCCCCAATGATCTATGGCCCAAAATTTACCTGTTCGGCCTATGCCTGTTTGTACTTCATCAGCTACAAATAGAGTGCCGTATTTTTTACATAAACGCTCTACTTCAGGTAAGTAATTATCATCCGGTATGTTGACGCCTTTACCTTGTATCGGTTCTACGATGAAGGCAGCAACATCCTTATTACTGAGCGCGGCTTCTAATGCCTCTAAATCATTAAAAGGTATCGAAATACAATCGGGTAATAAGGGGCCAAAACCTTCGCGGAATATTTTCTCGCCCATTAACGATAAAGAGCCTAGGGTCAGGCCGTGGTAACCATGATCACAAAATACAATTTTGTCGCGTTTGGTGGTGTAACGAGCAAATTTAATAGCCGCTTCAACTGCTTCTGTACCAGAATTACAAAAAAACATTTTGTTGATATTTTCTGGCGTTGTTTTTAATAGTTCTTTTGCCAGTAAGCCACTTAAAATTGATACATCTAATTGCACCAGATTAGGTAGTTCAAGTGTTAATGTTTCTTGTAGCGCCTTAATAACGGTAGGATGATTACGTCCAATCGCAAATACGCCAAAGCCACTGTATAGATCTAAAAACTCAGTACCTTCTTGATCATAGAGATATTGCCCAACTGCACGTTGATAATGTCTGTCATAACCAATGGTCTGTAACATGCGTACCATTTGTTTATTAAGATATTGCTCATGCAAATCAAATTTATCAGTACTGTGTTGAGCAAATAGTTCGGCGATGCTAAAAGTCATATTCGTAAAGTTAGATTAAAGGCTAAGGTTAATTGTGAATGCTAAGTCTGCTTATTGCTCTTCTTGGAAGAGCGTGATGGCATCAAGATGTTGGGCAATGAGCTTTAAGGTTTTTGTTGCCGATCTAAAGTGCAGACCTAATCTGATTAACCCTGGCAGTTCGCGAGGGTGCAAGGCTAAGTAACCTAGTAACTTGCTAAGTACCACATCACCTTGTTGATTAAGTGAGTGAGTAATAGCTAAAGGTAAACTCATCTCTACTGGGTCAGCGATTACTCGAATGGCTAAGAACGGTAGGGCATGTTGATTCGCCACTTGGGCTATCGCTATACTTTCCATATCTAAGGCGACAGCGTTAGTATTGCTATGTATTTTTTTCTTATCTTCGCTAGAAGAAACAATACCTTTACTTTCTGCTAAGCCGCCACTAGTGACCTTTACAACAGAGGCTAATAATTTTGTTGTCTGTTGATGCCAATTAGCGCACACGTTTAATGCGATTGCTTTACTTTCTTCGGTAGAGATTAATGCATTTGCTAGAATTAAATCACCTGGTTTTAATGATTCGCTAAGCGCTGCAGCACAACCCCAGCTAATTAGTTTAGTTGCACCTTGAGTAATAAGGTGTTCAGCTGCTGAGCGAGCATTGATCGGGCCTGTGCCTGAATAAACAACCAATACCGTATTACTAATAAAGCGGCTACTCCCTTTGGTCAATTTTATTGACGTGAGCGTATTTAGTTCTTCAGGTAGAGCAACGACGATGCCAGTTATCACTTTTTATTCAGTTCGTTGCGATAACGTGCAAGTGCCCAAAGTGGGAAAAACTTATCGTAACCATGATATTTAAGATAAAACACTTTTGGAAAGCCTGGAGCGGTAAAACATTTATCATTCCAGACGCCATCCGTTTGTTGATTACGTAAGATAAAATCAATGCCTCTTACCACTTCGGGGCAATGTGCTTCGCCAGCGGCCATTAAACCTAATAGCGCCCAAGAAGTCTGGAATGCTGTGCTAAAACGGTAGCTGCCACTTAGCTTTTTATCGTGATAGCTATAATTATCTTCACCCCAGCCACCGTCTTCACGTTGCATACTCTTTAGCCAGCTAACGGCCTTGGTATACATGGGGTCATTTTTAGGTAAGTCTGTTTGCTCTAAGCCCAATAATGTAGACCAAGTACCATAAACGTAGTTAGTGCCCCAACGGCCAAACCAAGAACCATCGGCTTCTTGCTCATCACGTAAATATTGAATGGTTCGCTCTAAGGCAGGCTTATACTCATCGTGATTTTGGGCGACTTTAGCCATTAACATGGCGCAGCGCGCGCTTACATCAGAGGTAGGTGGGTCTAATAATGCACCGTGATCAGCAAAAGGGATTTCATCTAAATAATAATGGGTATTATCGACATCGAAAGCGCCATAGCCGCCATTCTTTGATTGCATACCCACTACCCAACGCGTAGCTCGATGGATAGATTCCTCTAAATGGGGTAAATTTGAATCGGCCATCGCAAAAGCAACAACGGCTGTGTCATCCACATCGGGGTAATGGGGGTTTTCAAATTGAAAAGCCCAACCGCCGCCCTCTAAATGGGGTTTAGAAATGCGCCAGTCACCCGGTTCGTCGGATAATTGTTTACTTTTAAGCCAGTCATAAGCGCGGGTAAGTGCGGGTTGGCTAATGGGGCTTTGATTTTTATCCGCTTCTTGTAGTGCTAATGCGGCAAGTGCAGTGTCCCATACCGGTGATAAGCAAGGTTGGCAATAAGCATCATGTTCGTTGATAACTAATAGCTTATCAATCGCTTTGCGAGCCATTGCAATATGGTCTTTATCCTCAGGTGTTTCTAAGAGTAATAAGGCTTGATAAGCGCCCATCATAGCGGGACAGATGGCACCTAAGCCGTCTTCACCATTTAAGCGTTCTATAATCCATTCTTTTGCTTTTTCAATCGCTAAGGCGTGGGCTTTTTTGGGAATGAGTGGGCGAGTAGTGCGCCCTAAATAATCCAAGCCTAAAAATATTTTATTGAGTAAAGTCCGCTCTGGAAAGTAATGTTGCTCTTCATCGGGGTGCGTAACAAAAAGTTCTAGTATGCTAGTGTTGCTTGGATTTTTAGCTGTCGCTTTTAATGTACACAGTATAAATAAAGGCACCATGACGGTTCTTGACCAGTAGGCGACTTTGTCTAAATGAAACGGAAACCAGCTAGGAAATAACATGATCTCTACAGGAATATAGGGAACGCCACGCCAAGGTAGTTGCTTAAATTTAGCGAGTTCTATGCGAGTAAATACATTGGCTTTTGCAGCACCACCTAGGCTAAGAATGTAATTTTTTAATAGAGTCATGTGCTTAGCTTCAGGTAAGTCGCCCGCTAATTTTAAGGCGTAATACACTTTAACGCAGCAACTAATCTCGCCAGGTCCGCCTGTAAAAAGGGGGTAACTACCATCTTCAGATTGCCTAGGTCTTAAGTAGTTGGCTATTTTAGCTTGTAGTTGTTCATCAATTTCACCCAAATAATGCATCATTAAGATGTATTCTGAAGGTATAGTGCAGTCGGCTTCAAGTTCAAATACCCAGTAGCCGTCTTTGTCTTGTTTGCTTAATAAGCTATCTTGAGCTCTGCTAATGGCTTTATTGATATCGTAGGCTTTTGAATAAATAGCGGATGAAGAACTGCTGGTGTTGCTAGTTGAAGTTCTTGTATTTGCATCAGTAAACATAACGACGTCCTTAAAGGTCAAATTTGGCTTTTGAGGGATTGATGGCATAGTGCCAGTTTGAAGTTTTTAACTTTCGACTACCTAGGGTGAATAGTAGAGATAATAATAGGTTGTTTCCGCCTATAAGTCGCGTAGTCAGTATGGTGGCTTTAACACTGTTACGAGTAATTTTGACTTGATTGGCATTAATAAAATCTAAGTTTTTCTTGATTTTTCTTAATGTTAATACCGCCATACCAAGAGCCCATAAACAAAAGTTACGGATGCCTGTTTCATGGGCAGGTATTTTTTGCGTGTAGAGCAAAGCATTGTGCAGATGTTCGTGGGCAATACTAATAAGGTGAGTTAACCCTACTCTAAATTGTTCGTTGTTTGTTTCGATACGTAATTTATTAAGATCAAAGCCCGCTTCATTGAAAATATCTTGAGGTAGCCAGCAAACGCCGCGTTGAGCATCATCCCAAATATCTTTTAAGATATTGGTCATTTGCAAGCCTTGTCCAAATGAAACCGATAGTTTTAATAACTCCTCTTTATGCACAGCAATTTCGGGGGAGTAATGGCAAAATAATTTGGCTAACATTTCGCCTACACAACCTGCAACGTAGTAGCAATAGCTATCTAAATCAGCAAGTGTTTCTAAGCCGCCATGTAAATCTTTCGCCTGAAATATAGGCATGCCTTCTGCCATCGTTTCAACGCATTGAGCTAAGGCTTCAATTTGATCAGGATCAAAACTATGCGTAATTTGTATGACTCTAGGCAATACATGAATGAGTGTATGTTCTGCAGGAATAGTTTGCAGCGAAAGCAGGGGGGCTAGATCAATTGCAAACGGTTCTGCATTCACGCCTGTTTTTACAACATCAATAAACTCGGTGCAAAAATGCTTTTTTTGCAATGCTGATAATGAAACTTCGTCTTCAATAGTATCAACTATGCGACATAACAGGTAAGCGTTCGCTACTACACCGTAAAGTTTTGCAGGGAGTTGTGGGATAGTTAGAGCAAATGTTCTGGATACACCTTCAAGTAGCAGTGACTGAAAGTCATTATCCGATAATTGGCTCAATGATTTTGGATTGTCCAAGGATATTTGCGTTTCGCTCATTATACTATTGATGTCTATCAGGTTA
>CAIVYW010000134.1 GCA_903910205.1 uncultured Methylococcaceae bacterium
AATAGCTAGATCCATGCCTAGATAACCTAAATTCATACCGTGAATACCTGATTTCATAGCATGAACACCCAACGCCACGCCATGAACAGAGCATCACTCACCAAGAATCGTCAGCTCCACACCTAGCAACGCCAGCTTCATACTGTGGCCACCCGATTTCATGCCTCGAACAGTCCATCGCACCCCGTGCCAAGCTAACTTCACAGCTCGAATACCGGTATTCACACCACGAAGAGTCAACTTCATATCATGAACGGCTAGCTTCATATCACTAACAGCTAATAGCACGGTATAAATAGTCCACTTTAAGCTAAGCAATAGAGCATTCAGAGTGAAAACTTGGGTATTATCAGCACTTGTCGCTGACTAACTATTGAAAATACCCTTATTAATAGAGACCTAACGGCCACTATAAACTTTTATTTTAATGATTACTAAAAATAACTTGCGCTGCACTAGCGATACAAGGCATTATTAGTCCGCATAACTATCTAACTAGCCACTTAACTCACATCAAACCTTACTAATAGGATTCAACTCATGCCAAATTCTAGCTCTATACCCAGTAATGACGCCAATAAAAGCATCTTATTACAACAACTGAGTACACAACTACCTAATTACGCGACTACTTTAGATCTAACTAGCAATGAAATAACTAAAATAGCCGCAGCTTCTGCTTGGTTTGACTACTTACTTAACAGCCAAGAAGTGGCCCAAAACTATTCGCATGCCATCTTCTCGCTTAAACGTATTTTACGTGATGGCCCCGCCAATACTGACATAACCTTGCCAACCGCTCCGGCACTGCCCACCCCACCGACCAGCACGCCCTTTTCTGACATTTTCGGCTTTGTAGGGCCCTTAATTACCCGTATCAAAAAACACTCTAATTACACAGAAGCCATCGGCAAAACCTTAGGTATTATCGCAGCAGTCAGCCCCGCTATTGATACCACAACCTTACAACCTTTGCTCTCAATCGACTTACAAGGCGGCCATCCTGTATTAAGTTGGAAAAGCAACGGCACTAGCGCGTTAGAGATAGAAGCGGATCACGGCACTGGCGTTTTTAGCTTATTAACCATACGTATGTCTTCTGGCTATCAAGACAATACGCCCTTACCTGCCGCCGGCACCGCTGTTATCTGGAGATATCGTGCTATTTATCATATCCATGATGAGCAAGTGGGTCATTGGAGTCCAGTCTTAGAAGTTGGCATTAAAGGTATTTAGGTTAAACGGCTACCCACTTAAGGAAGGACAGCTGCTAGATTTAAGCGTTCGCCCTGAAGCTCGCCACGAACGGTTTAACCTCAAACTGTCCCGCCTTAAGTGGGTAGTCCTTTTTTGCAAAAGCGATTTGTGTTAATCCTGAGACTCTAAGTAAAAGATACCAGCCATTAATGTGAGGGAAGTATTTTTGCTGGGGGCGTTTTAGCGTCAACTCTAAAGGATGTGACATGAGTTGGTTAAGTGCCGGTAGCAGCTTGATAGCGATTAAATGATTTTTCCAGAAACGGGTATTTTAGTAATAGAGCGTAGTTGTTCTATGTCTCTCAAGGCATAAAGATAATGTCTTCTTCAATTAATTTTAGACACTCGTCCATTGATATAGCCTGAGACACTTCAAACCATTTTCCGGTATAGCGCATATAGGCAAGATTAAACTGATTGTCAGCGACAAACTCCATGCGTGCAAATTTAGTTTCAAAGGACGGAGAAATAGCATTCGCACGTGGGTTATTATGGATTACACAGAAATAAAAATTATTCCGATACCATTTGCTATAAATATCGGCAATATAGTTGTGGTCATTACTAATTGAGGCGGACTGCACATGCTTAGGTTTAATGACGTCATCAATGAGTTTGTCTGCTTTTTCTTTTAACAATGCTTGCGTTGAGCTAGAAGCTGTCGGCTTGATTTGCTTAGTAGGCGCTACTTGCCATGATTTTTTAGTTGCCATGTGTGAAGACTTTAAATAGTAAAAATTAACCTGTTAACAAATTATAGCGTGCAGATAGTTCAAAATCTAGTAATGGCATAAGATCAGCGGGCGTATTAATACACATTGTTTTACAAAAAAAAGCGAGGTTTGACTGAATTTTGATTTAATCAGCTCTATTGCAGCGCTTTTTGTTTTTACGTGTACTTATGAGATTAATGTAATGTAAAGTACCTTGCTTAATTACTCAGAAGATTATTAGTAAAATTTATGCACATACAAAAAAAACATTATCAACATCTATATTTTCAAGTTCTGATTGCTATTGTGTTGGGTCTGTTGCTGGGTATTTTTTATCCTGAAATCGGAGTTGCTATGAAGCCGCTGGGTGATGGTTTTATTAAGCTGATTAAAATGATCATCGCACCGATCATTTTTTGTACCGTGGTTACTGGTATTGCAGGTATGCAGGAGTTGGAAAAAGTAGGTCGCGTGGGCATTAAAGTGCTGCTTTATTTTGAAGTGGTTAGTACGCTGGCCTTGGTTATTGGGCTGCTAGTCGTGCATGTTCTTCAGCCGGGTGTCGGTATGAATATCGATGTCAACAGCTTGGATACTCAAGCGCTTTCTACATACACTACGAGCGCAAAAAGCCAAGGCACAGTCGATTTTTTACTGAATATCATTCCGGTTACTGTCATTGATGCGTTTGCTAAAGGTGAGATATTGCCGGTATTGTTATTTTCAGTGCTATTTGGTTTTTCGTTGGCCGCAACTAAAGAAGCCGGTGCGGAAGTGGTGGTGTTTATTAATAAGGTTTCCTTGGTTCTATTTGGTATCGTGGAAACCATTATGAAGTTAGCACCTATAGGTGCGTTTGGTGCAATGGCTTTTACGATAGGAAAATACGGTGTGACAGCCCTTGTACCCTTAGCTAGGTTAATGGGTAGTTTTTATCTGACCTGCTTGTTGTTTATCTTTATCGTGCTAGGTTCAATTGCCAAGTTTAGTGGTTTTAGCATTCTCAAATTTATCCTTTATATTAAGGATGAGTTATTGATTGTCTTGGGTACGTCATCGTCAGAATCAGTGCTGCCGCGTATTATGATTAAGCTAGAAAAGCTAGGGTGTTCTAAATCCGTGGTTGGATTGGTTATTCCGACGGGTTATTCATTCAATCTTGACGGCACCTCGATTTATCTAGCGATGGCTGCTATTTTTGTTGCCCAAGCGACCAATACACCATTAACGCTGACTCAGGAGTTAAGCTTGCTTGGTGTGCTGTTGTTAACCTCAAAAGGTGCGGCAGGTGTGACAGGTAGTGGCTTCATTACGCTTGCCGCTACGCTATCGGTTATTCCGACCATTCCGGTCGCAGGACTCGCTCTAATCTTAGGTATCGACAGATTCATGTCTGAAGCTCGCGCCTTGACCAATCTGATCGGTAATGGCGTTGCTACAGTGGTTGCCTCTGGATGGGAAAACGAATTGGATAGGAAAAAACTTGAAGCTGAGTTGAATTTATCATGCTTTGTCCGCAAAACCTCGCCGTTCAGGGCGGGGATGTAAGGATGCTCTTGACTTTTTTTGCTCATAAAATATACTCCAACTCAGTAGTAAAGGTTTTAAATCTGTATCAGCGATAACCAAGCGATAATA
>CAIVYW010000135.1 GCA_903910205.1 uncultured Methylococcaceae bacterium
ACAGTTAAGTAATCTGTGCCTGGAGTAAAACAGCTTCAGCTGTTTTAAAACGCAATAGCTGAAGCTATTGCACTCCAAGTTTTTACTATTTTCTCTTAACTGTGGGCAGTGACGCTCCGCGTGGGAACGATAAGAAAAGCTTTTACGACTGTTTTGTCACGTCTTAAGTTGGTAGCCAAGAGGGGGAGGGCAGGTGGGTTAAATAAATCCTTTTCCATCCCTAGATTTTTAAGGCATAAATTTTTCAAGTATATTATCCATAAAATTCCAACCTTGCTCAGAACAAAAATAACGGTCGTCTTGATTTATCAGCAAGCCTTGTTGCAGGCTTGCTGATAAAGCAGGTTCTAGCGTAGCGATACTAAGGCCGGTGCTGGCAAAATAGTTGTCTGCTGTAAAGCCTTGCTTTAGTCGCAACTGATTCATAATAAATTCTAAAGGCAATTCTTGTACAGGAATTAGCGTTGAACTACCCAGCTTATGAGTATCTTGTAAATAGTGTTCTGGGCTTTTCGGCTTAACCGTGCGAATTATAGAGTGCGGTAATGCTAGGGTGATTTTACCGTGAGCACCTGCACCTATGCCTAAATAATCGCCAAACTGCCAATAATTAACATTATGTTTACACTGCAAACCTAGTTGACTATACGCTGAAACTTCGTATTGTTGATAGCCCTGAGCCGCTAATAATTGTTGCCCTCGTTTTTGGGTATCAAAAATAAGCTCATCATTAGGGAGTTGCGGCGGGAACTTATAGAAATAAGTATTGGGCTCTAGGGTTAACTGGTAAAAAGAAATATGGGTAGGTTTTAAACTAATCGCTGTTGCAACATCGCTTTGACTATCCTCAGCACTAGCTCCTGGCAAACCGAACATTAAATCCAAATTAAAATTATCAAAGCCTGATTGCAGGGCAATTTCAGCAGCTTTAAGCGCTTCGCCCCCTGAATGTACTCGACCTAAGCGTGTTAAAAGTGCGTCATTAAAGGTTTGTATACCAATCGACAAACGATTAATACCTAAGGCTCTAAATTCAGCAAACTTATGACTTTCAAAAGTACCTGGATTAGCTTCCAGTGTAATTTCAATATCTGGCTTTAGATTGAGTTGTTGCTCTATACCACGTAACAAACGATTGATAGATTCGGGAGAAAATAAACTGGGCGTACCACCACCAATAAAAATACTACTGATGGGACGAGTAATAGCATAGCGCTGCACATCGTTGGCTAAATCTTTTAACAAAGCATCAATATAAGCGGCTTCAGGCGTATCGCCTTTAACAGCATGTGAATTAAAATCACAATAAGGACATTTTTTAATACACCAAGGAATATGTATATAAAGACTTAGCGGCGGCAAAGGGATCATTATCGATGAGTTCAAAAGATGGTCGGGACAAAAACGACGGACTAATCCGACATGAAGTGACCATTGTAATCTTTATCATGCGCAAATTGAATTTCAACTCTGAGTATTTAATGGCAAATTCAATTCACTTCGTATTTTTATTGCTTAAATAAAACGCAAGGAATAATATAGCGACTCACTATTATAGTGAATCAATACTTATTAACTGGAAGTTACTCATGAAAAAATCAAATATTTTATTGATCTTTTTAATCATAACATTTGGATGCTCCGTTTCTTTTGCTGAAGCAGCGATTCAGGAAAGTATGCATCAATATATTAGAAGTACCGATATCTCCAGCCCACCGTCATTTAACAAAGCCAATAGCTTGAAGACAGCATTTACGGTCTATGCATTAATAATTAGTGTTTATGTGCTTTATTGGTTTAAACAAAAAACATAATTATTTTTAAATCAATCTAGCCTTTACTCAGGAGTTCAGATGCCCATAAAAAAATCAATTAAATCTTACACAAGACTAAACAAGTCAATACTAGTCAATCGATAATCATTCAAAAAGAAGGTATAGGAAATGGACAACGATACTCAAACAAAAGATAAATTTTGGCTATATGTTGGCGGCACAATATTAATGTTGTTGCTAGTAATTGCAATGGTTAAAAAAAGTGAACAGGAAAAGTTTTCACCTATAAAACAACAATTAGAAGAAGAAAAGGCACTTATGAATATTCGGGTTTTAAACTAATCAATTCAACTTAATGACGAAGCAGGAAACAATATGAAAATCACTTCAATATGTCTGTGGCTAGTGTTATTTTTTTTCTCAAAAACCGTATTGGCCTCGGAATTTATTTATCGCGACCTTATGGCCAACACGCTTCCTTCAGTAGGATGTGAAGCAAAAGATGCTGCCATAGCTATGGCATCAAAACCTTATAATATTTCAAGATATACTAAACTATTCTGTCAGTCTCAGGGTTATGGCTGGCATGTTGAGCAAGTGCAAGATATGGGTAAATCAGTTTGTACACCATGCAGTGCTGATCAAGGTAAAAATCAATGTCATCTGGAAGACATGGTGGTCACTTGTAAACGTATAAAACCGGGCTCAGTTGGTATGTTACCTGGAAAAAGTTAAGCGTATAAAAAATATTTGCTTTTCTACTTATATGAAATACCTAAGACTTTACTGATTAGTAGTTTAACCGCTGCTTGTGTTTTCATATAAGTAGGATTTTTAGCCGTATAATACAAACCTTATTAACCAATTAACAGCACTGTAATTTTACTGAGGATCTTTATGTCTATTTCAACACTCTCTTTGGCTGCACTTTGGCGTTACCCTGTTAAATCGATGATGGGAGAGGAACTAAATTCCGCCATTATTACCAACAATGGCATATTAGGTGATCGTTCCTATGCTTTATTAGATTTGGAAACCAATAAAATCGTAAGCGCTAAGAATCCTAAAAAATGGCCGGATATTTTTTCCTTTCATGCTCGTTATACTGAAACCCCTACCTTAGAAAAGACCACTCCTCCTGTTTGGATTACCTTACCAGACGGCAACATCATTAGTAGCGATCAAGCTGATGCCGAGCAGTTACTGTCTCTTGCCTTAAAACGCACCGTTAGTCTGAGCAATAAGGCCCCACAGCACGCAAGTCTGGAACAATACTGGCCTGAATATGAAGGTGAAAATACCGAAATCAGCAATGAAGCTATCTCTGGAGCGGCAGATGAGGGTAGTTTTTTTGATTATGCCAGCTTGCATATAGTAAGCACAGCCAGCCTAACAGCATTACAACAACTTTACCCTGAAGGTCATCTGGAGGCGCGACGTTTTCGTCCAAACTTGATAATAGCAACAAATCCTGAGCAAACGGGTTTTGTTGAAAACGACTGGGTAGGTAAAACGCTGACCATTGGTGACGTAAAGCTTTTGATTACAGACCCTTGCCCTCGTTGTGTAATGCCTACATTGGCACAAGGCGATTTAGCAAAAGACGCTAAAATTCTACGCACCATTGCCGAAAATACGGTACATGTGCCTTTTGCTGATAAAGCACTGCCTTCAGTAGGTGTTTATGCAAAGATAATACAACCAGGTGTCATTAGGCGTGGAAGTATTGTAACAATTGAATAGGTAGCTCTTTAATATCTAGCACATTTATTTTTGTTATCAACGCTTTTAGAGGCAAATCAAGCATCAACTAAGACTATGTTCTTGACATATTTTTTCACTATCGTTTTGGCTAAGGGGTTCTTTAGTTAAATTACAAACATAGCCCTCTGAAGTTTCTGTGAAATATTTGCAGGTCTTACAAAGGCCAAATGATTGTGACTTATTTGCTTTTTGTAATGCAGTGAGCGCATTAATAAAAACATTTTCTTGGTTGATATTTTCATTAAAAATAGCGGATGCTTGGCTATATAAATCAGCAGGGCTCGCTTTATTCATAAGCGAGTCACCTTCGGCTAAAAGGCTAAGATGTACCATGCGCTTGTCATTTTCATCTGCTGTTTTTTTGAGATAGCCTTTTTTTTCAAGTAACACTAGCGTCTGAGAAACCGTACCACGAGTCATACCTAAATAATTAGCAAGTGCCGCAGGGGTGTCACTATAACGATTACAGCGGGACAAATAATCCATCACCTGTAAATGAACCGGCTGTAAACCTAATTCTGTACACCGCCTTCGTTCTTCAGAACGAATTAATGCAGACATTCGTTCTATTAAATCAAATACATTACTTTTTTCCATAACCCCAATCGATGTTTATTTACGCAATACTATAATAGCGAATCACTATGATATTTTATTTAAAGTCTTTTACAAACTATTTTCATGTCAGAACAATCTATTGCTCCAATAAGTTAAAGGTAAATATTCTGCTCCCCCTCTTTGAAAAAGCGTGGAAGTGAGTGAGGGGCTTTAACTAAAACACCTTACCAATGTCACTTAATATCGATAGTATTGCAGGTATAAGAGAACGTAAAAATATAGCCGAGCTGTAACTGCGTCGAAATGGGTAGTCATAATATCTAGCATTATTTTAAGCAGTCAATAATCTATGCCATTATTGCGAACTGTTTAGTTTCATTTGATTTCTAGCGCGTATCAGCGATAACATCACTACCACTAACAGCGCAGCCAATGAAAGTTCCAGCAATATAAAAGCGCCAATTTTAAAATAGGCAAACATCGGATTAACGAAGCGAACTAACCAACCACCAGCTTCATCGGCCAATGCTGAGATGTAAATTAAGCTATTCAAGAAAATTTTTAAACGTACCGAAAAATCAGTCATCAACATTAAATGTGTTAAGGTCATAATCAGCATGCCCATCGAAAACAGGTGAAAGTGTGACACTTCCAACATGCCCTGATAACTTCTAGGCGGAGTAAAGTTCTCTTCTGAACCTAAATAATAGGTAATCACTGAATTTGGCATTAAATCCATGTGATGAAAATACATCATGCCGTTACTAATCCACAATAAGGCAATATAACCCAGAAACATTAACACCACCGCATTGAGTAACGACTTGCGCTGTTGTTCACCGGTAACAAAATAACGCATTAGTTTTGACCTTTGGTTTTTATCATCACTTGATAGATAGCCATCACTTTGCGGATACTATTAATTGCAGCTCTTGTACTGAGCGTTGCCCCACTGATACCATCCACACCTTTATTAAAATCCATGTCTACAAGCGAGCGTTTATATAACCTGTCAAACCAAGCTTGAGGCGGCTGATATTCTGGCGGCTCATGAAAGGCAAGCGTATAGACCTTAGTTAGCTCACCATCTGGTGTTAATACTATCATTAAGGTCTCTGGTTTAGTCCTGACAGTGACGGTTTCAATCGCGGCATAACCTAAAATATTGCCTAGCTCTTTTCCTACATAGAACGTAAATAAACCTGACTCTAATTTAACTCTAGCATTTTGCTCAATATTGGCGACTTGAAGCTCATCAGGAAATAATGACAACAACTCAACTTGTACGCCTTTACCAAACGCCAATTCTATAGCCTCGTTCTTGCTATAAAAAATTTCAGCAAAACTGGGGGTGATTCCGCTTAGCAGTAATAAAAAAAGAACAAGAAACGCCCCTTGTCTCGTTATTTTCATAGAGTATCTCGCTTACTGTTGTAATAAACTTCAAAGAAATAAAGCCGTGCAGTTTAACACTACCCACAGATGACTTTATGTTCTTTATAACAAAGCAAAGAACATCACTGAATAGAAATATCTATATTCTTTGCTGTGAAAAGAGTGCTGGCCTAAAAAATAAACCCAAAACCCAGATTAAAGTCATCCGGCAATAGACCTTGTTTTGCAACATAATTGCGATAATCGGCTTTGATGACTACATTAGGAATAGGCTTGTATTGCAAACCCACCTGAAATATTTCCCAGTCCTTAGTAAGATCAATATTATAACCAGCGGGGGCCTTGGACATGGTATTGAGTCGCTCATAGCGGAAGAATGGCGCTAGATATTGTGTGGTGTTTTCCCAGAACATGGGCAACACATCGTAGCCGGCCTCTGAATACCAGCCATAGTTTTGAGAACCTATAACATTTTTACCAGTAACAGGATCTACATTGGCTGCGGCAGCACTAAGAGCACCGGCATCATTAATAAATCCCCATGAACCTAAGGTGCGGAACTCTAGACTACGATATTTCCACTGCACATGTGTTTCATATAACTGAGTAAAGGCATTGACCGTTTGCCCAGCAAAACTCTGATTTTGCCCAGAATTACCCACATACGCCGAACCACCGACAGTAACACCAGGCAACACAGCAGGATCATAGTCCAGCCGCGCGACATAACCAAAGTTTTCAGCCTTAGCATTACTGCCACCACCA
>CAIVYW010000136.1 GCA_903910205.1 uncultured Methylococcaceae bacterium
ACTCTGTTTTTTAGTTAAAAATAACCGTCGGATAGACGGGGCTAGTCTGTGAAGTGAACGGTGCAGTAATGTCGTCAGCAGCAGAAACCAGTGAGCAGTAGCGATACATACTCACTCTTAGGAAACTAGGAATCCCCTTCCTTCAGGTGGGGGAGGATGTCAAAGAGTTCAATGTAGTCGTAATGGCCGCTTATTGTCAACATAGAATAATGAGAGCTGATCATATTTAAACGCTATGATTGGTGGTAGGTTTTACCTGACTTACATATTCAATTAAAAATCAGCTTAACCGCCATAGCGTCAACACAAAGTCAGTTTCAATATCGAGTTGCTCGGTATTATTAAGCGCTAGTTGAGTCTCTGCATTAGCGTGCCAAGCAAAAGGTGTCATTTGTAATAATGCCGCTCTTTGCTGAGCATCAGGGCTTATTTTGTAACTGATACGTTGTGTTGTTAAACGATCAAAGCCTAGTGGCGCACTACTTTCTTCGGCGTGTGCTTTAACTTCGCTATAAATAAATTCTTTTAATTGCCAAAGATGACGTGGGCCTGGTGTTACGGTTAGCAAATGACCGTTGCTTTTTAAGACGCGTTGTAACTCTTGGTCATCAGAGGGTGCAAATATTCTTAGCACCATATCAAAACTTTTATTAGGGTAGGGTAGGCGGTTACAGCTACCGACAACAAATTGAGTTTCTGGTTGTTTTTTAGCGGCTGCGGCTATTGCAAACTTGGCGATATCAATACCTTGTAAAACGAGTTGCTCACTACTCTTACAATAGTTAGCTATTTTTCGGTTGTAATAACCTTCGCCGCAACCTAGGTCTAATAAAGACAGTGTGGGCTGCTGACTTTGAACGACATCAATCATCATTGCTACAGCTTTAGCCATCGGTTCATAAAAACCCGCTTCTAAAAATTGCCGTCTAGCCGTCATCATGGCTTTGTTGTCACCTGGTTCTTTGGAATGTTTAAATTGTACGGGTAATAAATTTAAATAACCTTCTTTGGCAAGATCAAAACTATGCCGCTGTGAGCAGGCGTAACTTTTGCCGGTCGCTTGTAAAAAAAGCGGATCATTGCATACTGGGCAACAATATAAAGGCGTTGGTGGGATGAATGATGGCAAAGGAAGGCTACGCTAAAGAGTGAAGTGAGCTTATTTTATAACCTTTTAGCTCTTTAGGCTTATTATAATTGCTAGTATTAACCATTGAGTCTATAGGGCTTCTGTTATAAACTCAGATCTCGATCTAGTAAATAAAAATAATTTAAGTATAAATCCATACTGAGATTTTCTGAGGAGAGGCTATGACTACTATTATAAATAATGCACGTCGTCGATTTATGGTTCAATCAGGCTTAGGTTTGCTGGCTTTATCAGGCATGCCTAGTTTTTTACAAGCTATGGAAGGTATGGCTGTGATGCCTAGAATACCTCCTCGCAAGGCTAATCCAAATTTTAAGGCCGACGTAGAGTTTGATCTGTATTGCAGGCCTAGTCAGGTCGCTATATTAAAAGGCGCCCAGACGCAGGTGCTGCAATATAGCGCCGTGTTAAAAAAAGGTCCTAAACAAACCTTAGTCAATATTCCCGGTTCCTATCTGGGACCGCTTATCCATTTACAAAAAGGCCAAAAAGTTCGCATTGTCTTACATAATGGCTTATCTGAAACTACCGTTACCCACTGGCATGGCTTACATGTTCCTGCTGAGATGGATGGTCATCCTATGTATGCGATTGATCCTGGTGCGGCGTTGGTTTATGAATTTGAAGTACTTAACCGCGCGGGTATGGCTATTTATCATCCGCATCCACATGAAGCCACTGCAAGTCAGGTTTATCATGGGCTTGCGGGTGCTTTGTTTGTTCATGATGAAGAAGAGGCTAAACTAGAGTTGCCCACTGGTGAGCATGAAATTCCCATTGTTATTCAAGATCGTTTATTTGATGAGCAAAATCAATTGATTTATGCTCGAAATAAGCATGATCGTATGGTTGGTTTTTATGGAGATCGTATACTGGTTAATGGTCTGCCTGACGTTAAGATTGATGTGGCTAGTCGCGCTTATCGCTTGCGTATTTTAAATGGCTCTAATGCCCGTATCTATAAATTAGCGTGGGATGATGGTACGCCTATTACGGTGTTAGGGGTGGATGGCGGTTTGCTAGAGCAGCCAGAAATTAAAGCTTATGTTATGTTGGCGCCAGGAGAGCGTTTAGATGTGTGGGCTGATTTTAGTGGTCGCAGTGTCGGTTCGCAATTAGTGATGCGTAGCCTAGCCTTTACTGGCGTATTACCAAAAATGGCCCAACGTATGGGCAATATGATGCATGCTAATCAACTTCCCGTTGGTAGTGACTATCCTATTTTTACGATTCGTGTGACTGAAAAAGTGAGTGACAGCCCTAAGCTACCCGCACAGTTATCGTCATTTCCTCATTATCATATTAATGATGTCGCTAATCCCAATAAACCGATGCCTATTTCTATCTCTGAAGGGCCGATGGCGATGTTGCTTAATGGCCGCGCTTATGCTGACAATGATGTTCAAGATTTCGAACGTATTAAGTTAAATACGCTACAGCTTATAGAAATATTTCATGCTCATGGCGGCATGGGTATGGAGCATAAAGGTGGCGGCATGGGCATGGGCATGGGTATGGGTATGGGTCATAAAGGTGGCGGTATGGGCATGGGTATGGGTATGGAGCATAAGGAAGGAGGTATGGGGATGATGGGGGGCATGATGTCTATGGCGCACCCAATACATTTGCATGGACAACAATTTCAGATTATCAGCCGTAGTGTAAGTTCTGATAAAACTGACGACTATGAAACCGTTAGACATGGTTTTATTGAAACTGGATTAAAAGATACCGTATTAGTGATGCCGGGCGAGACCGTTCGTATTATCAAGCCGTTTCAGGATTTTAAAGGGGTATTTATGTATCATTGCCATAATTTAGAGCATGAGGATATGGGTATGATGCGTGATTTCTCAATTGAATAGTTAAGGTCTACTTTTTTAAACAAAAAAAATGCTCATCCCTCCCCAAGGATGAGCATTGAAAACCCTTATACAGAGTTTTGAAATAATAGGGCTATGCCAAGCCATATTATTTCGGTCTTGTTGAGCAAGCCGATCAACAAGACGGCTTAATAATGACACAATAGTTGTTTAAAAAAAATACGTAGAAATACCTAGGAGGCTGTCCTATAATCCAGCCAATAATGATAGAATAGTCACCTACGCTAAAATAATTACTAACCGATGAATATTCCTTTCAAACAATCGCCTATCGCGCTTAATG
>CAIVYW010000137.1 GCA_903910205.1 uncultured Methylococcaceae bacterium
CTGTTTTAAAACGCAATAGCTGAAGCTATTGCACTCCACATTACTTATTTTGGGCAGTGACCAAGAGCCCACTATGCAAAAACCACATCGAAACGATAACAAAATCCGTAGTGGTATGAGTCCTTATCATGCTGCTAAGGCCGGTGTCTGTCCGCAATGTCAGGCCACTGAACTTAGGTTGTCAAGACGATCTAGTAAGTATTTATTAAGACAATTATTGTATAACGCTTATCGATGTAATGTTTGCCATTTTGGTTTCTGGCGCTTAAGTTTGTCGCGGCTGTTTTTTGGGGTTATTGCGATGTTGGTGGTTATTTTTGTGGTCACAATTTTAATTGTGGAATATCAGCACAAAGAGGCCGCAGTTAATTCTGAAGACACAACTATTGACGATAGTCTGCTTAATTTAGCTCAGCAAGGTGATGCAAAGGCGCAATTAAAGATGGGTTTACGTTATGCTTTAAGTCCCTGGAATACTAAGGATGACAAAAAGGCCGCTCAGTGGTTTAAAAAAGCCGCCGAACAAGGTCAAGTTGAAGCTCAATATCGCTATGGCTATGCCTTACTTAAAGGCTTGGGTGTGGTTCAAGATTATAAGGCCGCTTTTTTCTGGTTGGAAAAAGCAGCACGTAATGGCTATGCCGATGCTCAATTTGCCGTAGGTGAAATGTATCAGTTAGGTCTTTTTATGAATAGCAATAATGAACGCGCTTATTTATGGTTTAATTTGGCCGCCGCTCAGGGTGTTAATGGTGCGGCTTCTGCTCGAGATTTATTAGTGAAGCAATTAAGTAAAGATCAAATCATCAGCCTTCAAACCGAAGCCGGTATTATTAGCCGTAATCAGTAATTCCCTGCGCAGCTTAAGTAGCGGCGTAGTTTTATAGCGCTCTCAAAAGAGAGTATCCATTTAAAAGTAAGCCAGAAATAGATTTACTGGCTTCTTTAACTTTTAAATGGATGCGATAGCTTATTCCCCTAAACTTGGGTAATCCGTATAACCTTTCTCAGTGCCTCCGTAAAATGAGCTAGGATCAGGTGTATTCAAAGGGGCATTAAGTTTGAAACGTTCGGCAAGATCTGGGTTTGCGATATAAAGTTGACCAAAAGCGATAGCATCCGCCAAGCCTTTTGCTAGGGTTTGTTCGGCGCGAGTTTGGTCATAGCCTCCGCAAACGATTAAAGTGCCGTTATAAGCGGCTCTTAATGTTGCTAAGCTAATGACGTTGGCACCATGTCTGATATCGCCTTCTAAGGCATCAACGATATGAACATAAGCCAGTCCTAAGAGACTTAATTGTTCTAGTAAATAAACAAAAATGGCTTCAGGATTTGAATCAGTCATGTCATTAAATGTGCCGCTGGGAGATAAGCGAACGCCGACATGATCTGCGCCACAAATGCCGATGAGCGCTGCGGTGACTTCTAGTAGAAATCGCGCTCTATTTTCTACGCTACCCCCATAAATATCAGTGCGTTTATTAGTGCCATCGCGTAAAAACTCATCGAGTAAGTAACCATTGGCGGCGTGTATTTCAATGCCATCGAAGCCCGCCGCTAAAGCATTTTGTGCCGCGTGTTTATAATCTTCGATAATGCCAGGAATTTCAGCGGTTTCAAGTGCGCGTGGCGTAACAAAGGCTTGCATGCCACTAGGGGTGATCGCATTACCTTTGGGGGCGATGGCTGATGGCGCAACAGGAAGTTGGCCGCCATGAAAGTCGGGATGAGATATTCTACCGACATGCCAAAGTTGCATAAAAATATGCCCACTCTTTGCATGAACGGCTTCAGTAATTTTCTTCCACGCCTGCACTTGCACATCATTATAAATGCCCGGTGTGGCTGGATAGCCCACGCCTTGCGTTGAGATAGGTGTTGCCTCAGATATGATGAGACCTGCGCTGGCGCGTTGCGCATAATAAGTTGTCATTAAGTCGGTGGGGCAGCTATCAGGCGCACGCATTCGAGTTAACGGCGCCATGACTAGACGATTTGATAAATGATAAGTCCCCATATCAATAGGGCTTAGTAAAGTAGGGGTGCTAGGTGTTTTAGAATCGAGGCTCATAAATAATAAAGTTAATAGCGATAGGTGAGGTTGACTATACCTTAGCATCTTACATCTGCCAACTAGGATACTAAAAAAGTAGCGTTGATGTTAGTTCAAGGTTTAGTTGCAATAGTTATTAACTGCCGTTAAAGTCTGACGGATTGTTTTTAATTACTCAATGAAGGTATTGCCCATGAAAATGTATGTTTACTGGCCGGTGATCGCGGTTTTATTTAGTATGTCGGCAATGGCAGCAGATTTGGATAGGTCTAGTGTTGAACAGCGCCTCGCACAGGCAGATAAGAGTCACCCTGCTGATCTGCGCAGAAAAGATCTGACAGACCTTGATTTATCTAACTTAGATTTTAAAAATGCTGATTTATGGGGCTCAGATTTGCGCCGCTCTAATTTTAGTAACGGTGATCTATCGGGTTTGAATTTGGATTTGTCGGTGTTATCGAAAGTTAATTTTAAAAATGCCAATCTGTCTAATACCAGTATCTTTGGCGTACATGTCGGTAGCGCAAACTTGAGTTACGCAAATTTGAGTAACAGTCGATTTATAGGGGTAATGGATAAAGCTAATTTAGCTCATGCCGATTTATCACATGCGTTATGGGGCGCAGATATGAAAAATCAGTCTATGGGCTTGATGCGTGCTAGTTTGAATAATGTTGATTTAACAGGCGCTAATCTTTCCTATGCTAATTTTGATCGCGCCTTAATGCGCTATGCGAATTTTTCTGGGGCTAATTTACAAAATGCAGTGTTATTTGGTGTGGATCTGTCCGGTGCTGATTTTACCGGCGCTAATTTATCAGGAGCCGACTTAACAGGGACTACCTTAGAAGACACAAATTTTTCGGGTGCTGATTTAACCGGAACTCGCTTTGCGGGTATTAAAGATAAATCTAAGTTGAAGGGTTTAAGTTCTAGTCAGCATCTGGATAAGGCGATTATAGATTGATGGTTTTCGTTATCCTGATTGTAATAGCAGGCTTTCAAATTAAGGCAGGACAGTTTAATCGAAGGCGAAAGGTTCAAGGCGAAAGATTAAGCTTGGAAGACTTGCAGTTGCTAGGCATACTCTTCGCCCTTAACCTTTCGCCTGCACTTTGGAACTCTGACTAAAGCTAAACGTTTAAACTAAACTGCCCCACCTTAAATTGGTAGTCTAATATCGCCGTTGTTTTTAAAAGTATCGAGAATGAATCTCTATGAGTAAACGTAAGTCTGGTCTTAATGTACATGGCATCCTCTTGCTAGATAAACGTCTGGGCGTTTCATCTAATAAGGCTTTGCAGGAAGTACGTCGATTGTTTAATGCAAACAAAGCAGGGCATACCGGCAGTCTCGATCCCTTAGCGACGGGCTTATTGCCCCTGTGTTTTGGTGAAGCGACCAAAGTGTCTGCAATGATGCTGGATGATAATAAGCGTTACCAAGTAGTGGTTCAGTTAGGTGTTATGACCGACACCGGTGATGCAGAAGGTGAGATCATTAAAACGACCGATGTGCCGGATATTACTGATGATGAGCTAATGCTCAGCTTGCAGCAGTTTATCGGTGA
This sequence comes from uncultured Methylococcaceae bacterium, assembly GCA_903910205.1. Taxonomy (GTDB): domain Bacteria; phylum Pseudomonadota; class Gammaproteobacteria; order Methylococcales; family Methylomonadaceae; genus Methylobacter_C. The sequence goes on from CAIVYW010000137.1 coordinate 3,624, forward strand.
GATTGATCAAGTCCCGCCCATGTACTCAGCCCTAAAACATAATGGTAAGAAGTTGTATGAACTAGCAAGAGAGGGCATTACCATTGAGCGTAAGGCTCGGCGTATTAGTATTTTTGATCTTAAAGTTTTGGCGAGTTCGTTGACAGGGCAGGACAAGACTAATCAATTAGTCTTGGACGTGTTTTGTTCTAAAGGTACTTATATACGCTCCTTGGCAGAAGATCTTGGTGATGCTTTAGGAGTCTGTGGGACGGTGCTAGCCTTGCGCCGACTTGAGGCGGGAATGTTTAATATAGCCCAGGCTAAAACGATAGAGCAACTGACGGCGATGAGTGCCGAGGAGTTACAGCATGCGTTGATAGCTATAGATAGTCCGTTGCAAGCATTCCCTGCTGTCTGTTTATCTGAACTACAAACGGTCGCTATCAAATATGGCCAATCCGTGCAATTAGTTGCAGGTTCGATTGAAGGCACAGTACGCTTATATCATGATGAGGTTTTTTTAGGCTTGGGAGAAATGCTATTGGATGGTAAAATAGCGCCCAAGCGATTATTCAATATGGATAATCCGTAGCAACATCATTAGTCGCTACTTAACAAATGTTGATTTCTACACCCTAACGTGGAAATCAATGTAACTCCAAGCCGTCTTTAGACGGCTTTTATTTTAATTTTAATCTTAGGGATTATTAATGCCATTTACTGCAGAACAAAAAAAAACGGTTGTCGAAGC
>CAIVYW010000138.1 GCA_903910205.1 uncultured Methylococcaceae bacterium
ACCAATTTATCAACAACATTAAAGCCCATACCGATGGCTATACCTATCATCATACGTTCGCCTACACTGACGCCGCGTTTAACACTGATAATAAAAGGGGCCGATAACAACAGCATAATAAAGGTATCTAAGGGGCTAACAATTCGCTCCCAAAAGGCTAATTCAAACGCATGTGATTCTTGATGATTTTTCTTTAAAAAACTAATATAGCGACTCAAATCCACGAAGGTCAAATTATTTGGATTAATAACGACACTCTTCAACAAATTAGGTGCGATTGAGGTTATCCAAAGCAGATGCTCTTGATTATTCACTAGAATTTGTTGTGTCGAAATGACGGAACTCTTAATGTTATTAAGATGCCACTGCTGATTACCTAGAAAAACAGCGGAATCTGCATGCAACGTCTGTTGTAAATGCTGCTGATCATTTAACTCATAGATACTAATATCAGCTAAATGGTGATCATCGATAATCTGACGTACATTGATAAATTTTTTGTCCTCACGCAACCATATACCATAATCAGAATTAACCTGTACTGGACCATTCTGAGCAGTCAGTCTTAAATTTTTAGCAAACCGTTCAGTGATGGGTGCGACAAATTCACCTATCAATATTGATGATATCACCAACACGGCACCCGCTAACATAACGGCTCTGATAATACCGAAGATAGAAAGGCCTGCGGCCCTCATCGCAATAAGTTCAAGGTTATTGCCCATTGCGCCTAGTATAAATAGACTACCCAATAGGGCAGAGGCGGGCACTAATTCACAAAAAATGCCTGGTGTTGTTAAGGCAATATAATAAAAAATTTCTTTAAGGCCATAAGTTTCACTCAAATCACCCAATTCATCACTAAAGGTAAATAAATTAAATAACGTCAATAATAATATGGCTGCAATAAAAGCGCCCTTAAGCACTTCTTTAACAATATAGCCTGTTAATACCTTCACTTAAGCGACCTGCCCTTTTATTCTTAAAACCAACCATTGCCAGCTATATAATCTGGCCAATAAAAGACTACCAATTACAAATAACAGTAAATCAACGCCAATGCCTCCAAACCAAGTCGGAATAGTGCCATTAGTCACCCAGCCTTGACTGATACGAGTCAGATTTCCATAACTAAAATAAATTAAAAATCCCACCACCATATTTCCGTAAACTCCGCCTCTAGGCGAAATTTGTGCCAAAGGCACGGCAATAAAACTTAATAACAAAGCGCCAAAAGGTATAGATAGGCGACGCTGAAATTCCGCAATATAAGCTTTAGTTTTATGCTGCCATAACATCTCACTAGGGACAGCGGGCATATTAACCGCTCTAGGAGCAGCTGTTTTGGTGTCTAGTCTGACGGCATATTCAGCAAATTGTTCGATAACATAATCTAAGTTGCCTGGCTGGCCTTTTATGCGCTCACCTTGCTCAAAAATGATATAGCGACCATTCGCTGAATCTTCCATTCTGGCAGCTTCCGCATTAATGACGCTGACATTGGTATTATCGTGCTCTAAACTTTGTACGAACACTTTATGCATTTTTTTATCAGCACTGATGGTTTCCACGTAGAAAACTAAATCGCCCTGACTATATTCGCTAAACTTACCCGCAGCTATTCCTCTGGTTTCAGAGGTTTCTTCATCATGTATGACCAACTTAAGTATTCTAGCTTCTGCCC
>CAIVYW010000139.1 GCA_903910205.1 uncultured Methylococcaceae bacterium
GGCTCTATGCGCTTGAGGGTTAGATAGGGATGGCTAATGGCTGGGGTTGATTGTTTCCAGATAGAGGCGGCCTTGTGTGTAGCACTATCATGGCGTTGTTTTTCTTCGGCCTTGCGGATCTGCTGTTGCTTCTGCTGCTCTAGCTTAAACTCAGTGCGTTGGGCTTGCGTTAGCTTAGGGTAGTTCCCGGAGGCTTTCCAGTTGGCACTAACCCCTGTTTTCCAGTTGCCAATAGTACCGGCTGCTCGTCCGTCAATATGGGCGGTGTACCAGTTATTAAGTTTTCCAGACTCATCCTTAAAGCGGTGCAGTTGACCATCAGTAATGATTACATCAGGGGGGATCATGCCATTGTCACGCATGGCGTTCTTTACTGTTTCTTGAATATTATTCATTGGGTTATCCTTAACCGACCTATACACCGCATCACCAACTAGGTTAAAATACCCCTGCACTGTGGTGGTGCTGCTGTATAGCCGGTTTGATTGTCGTAGATTAAAACCGGCTTTTTTATGCCTGTTGATTTGCTATAGCGTTTCTGTAGGTCAAAACTAAAGCAAAGACATCATCAAGTTCATGGATAACCGAACCTAAAGCCCATACGATATTCTCAGGATTAATTTCTATATCCTGTTCGCTTAAATGCAAATCTAAAATAAGACGCAACATGCCTTTAGAGCGCATCAACATAGATTTAACATCATGTACTAAGGCATCAGGGCAATCTGATTCATAATCACAGGCTAATCTATGGCTAAAATCAGGCATTATTTTTGCTGAAGCAAGGACGGGGGTTGGCTCTGCTGTATTAGTGGCGCTCATTTAGCACCTTCATAGCGCAAGGCTTCAAGTTCTTCTGAAAGGTTGGCTATTTCGCTAGTAATCCAAACAAAGCGACAGGGACTTATTTCAAGGTCTGCTTTAGATAGATAGGCGTTTAAGTCCGCATAAGCAAAGCATACGTTCACGAAAGATTGATTTAATTTATCTAGGGGATTTTGCTCTAGGTTTAGAGCTTGGGTATTAGGTTGCATGGTGATTCCTTGTAAAAGAAAATAAACCACTGCTCATTGGTTCGAATCGTTGGGCGGTGGACTGTATCAAGTTCGAACTACCTGCAAGGACAGGCCAACCTTTTAAGGGGTTGCTCAATACAGACCACCATAACAAAATAGAATTGAGTTTTTGATGGGTACAAAAAAACCACTGTGTAAAGTGGCCTATTGTGGCCTTGTGCGGTGTTCGAATCCCGACTGCTACATGTGGTAACAGTGGGATAAGAATAGCCGCCATAGATGGATGTGTCAAGAGGTTCATTAAGCCCCCCCAGCCAGATAATTAAACTTATTGGCCTGCTTTTTTAGTAAGTCCCTGCGATAGTCATAATTAAAGCCTAGCTCAATTAAACAGGTGTTTTGAGCCTGTAGCGCCGTCATTAGTTGCGAATCTACTGCTGTCAATCCATCCCTTACGTTATCTATATCGTGGTTATGCTTGAATTGCTTAGATGACATCCCAGTGACTAATCGGTTAATTAAATCGCACTCATTGGTAAAATGATAAAACTTAGGTTCTTCATGGGCTGCTTGTATGGCGTTGGTCATTGGTAAGAAGCCAGTTTTAAGGGTAAGTCTGTTGTTTTGTAACTGATGCTCGTTTGTTAATCGTCTACCAATCCACATATCAAGGTCATATTCAAACTTGATACTTAACCACCGTGCGAATGGTAATGTTAATTTTTTATGTAACCATGTGCCTTGAAATTTACCGCCCTTGGTTGTTCTTACTAAATCCTCGTAGCGGAAATTTTCCGCTTCCAGAATAACCGATATATATTCTGACCCCTGCTTACTGTCTAGCCACTCATTAGGTTTTTTACCGAACTGTTTAGCAATCTGTGTTGCATTGAAAAATAAATCGTCCGTCTTTTGAAGCAATGATACATCCGCCATTACCTCAATGTTATCCAGGGCGATAATTTCGTATTTTGCTTTAGTTGATGTGGTCATTAAGCCCCCAGGCTGACTATTAAGGCTTTTATATCCTCAACTCGCCATGCTGTGGTACGTTCACCTAATTTTACAGGCTTGGGGTATTTGCCAGACTTAACGCCATTAAGGAATGATGTGCGGCCTATGGGGATTAATGCCGGGGTATTGGTCTTGGGGTTGCCTAATATGTCCCAGAGTCTTAAGAAGCCTAACTGGGGTAATGTGGGATATTCTTGTGTGTTTGTCATGGTTAAACCTTATTGGTTGATAAGATTCACCATAATAATCATAATTTTTATATTTAAAATGTCCGATTGCAGCGCGACAGTGTCCGATTGCAACATAACACTGTTGTGCTGCAATATTGCACCTATGCCTTTCTAGGGTCTGGCATCATTTGAATTAGTCGCCTTGTTGCCACACCTATTCCGGCTCTATGTGCTGCTGCTGCCCTTGCGTCATTTATCCTTCTATGGAGTGGGATTTCTTCCTTTAGGTATTCATTAGCAAGCGCCCATTTAGTCTTATTGGCTGCTGCGCTGCTTTTTGTTCCTTGCTGGTATTTATCTACTTGAGCCGATTTATAATCAATAATTTTTTCTTGCGCATCCATGCAATGATCCATTAATTTATGCGCTGATTCATTAAGCGGGGCTTGTGCTTCGAATACTTCTATTCGATATTCAAGCGCTTGTGTGTATACGTCCCTTGCTTTAATCGAACATTCCAATACTTCAAACCACAACTCAAGCATTTCAATATGAACATCATCTGAAAACTCACGTTTAAGTAAATCACTTTGTTTTTTGATAATTTCTTTATGCTTTAATGCCAGCGCTTCGTCAGCGTCTACAATGTAGTTATTGATATCCTTAGCTTTGTTAGCGAAAGCTATGCTAATTTGTTTAAGGCTTTCCTCTGAAAATACTAAGAATGATTGTGTAGATAGTGCGGCCAGGCAAGGTCGTGTATTCCAGCGGGTGGAACTCCCGTCCCAGAAGGCTGGCCAGTCACTGGGTAGTGAACTCTGGGTCGGAGGTGGTAACGCCAAAGATTAAGCACAGAGGTAGCAAGACAATAGGCCGTAAGCGCAAGCTGAAGTGATAGAGCCTCGATAGCAACAAATGAGAAGGATGACGCAGTTATCTATGCGGAAATCAATACAGGGCAGTGCGAATGGCAAGTGCTTCTCTGCATCTCCGGGGTCGAAGAGCATGGCATGTTGGACATTGGGAATATACGGTAACCTGGGAGAACCTACGCGGTCTCAACAGGAGCAGAGTATGTCGGACAAGTGATAATAAAGCGAGAAAGACAAAAGCCAGTAGGTAGTCGGATGGCGGCGGCGTAGTACCAAAGAAGGCGGGTAATGCTGCTGGAGGAAAGGCCGTCACATTAGAAACCGTGTTAAAGAGGCATACATATCGTGCTCAGCAACGAAGAAAGTGTAGAAACAAAACTGCAACGCATAGCAGAGAAAGCCAAGAGTGATTCTGATTGTAAATACACCAGTCTGTTTCATCTGATGAATGAGGAATTACTGTTGGGATGCTTTGAACAGTTGAGGAACAATGCTGCTTCAGGCATAGATGGAGTGACCAAAGACCAGTACGCTGAACAGTTACCGGAGAACCTGTGCCAGTTGGTAGGCAGGTTACATCGGATGGCTTACATTCCACAACCGGTGATGAGGGTTTACATTCCCAAACCGGGTAGTAACAAAATGAGACCATTAGGTATCCCTGCGCTGGAAGACAAGCTCGTACAAGCTGGGCTGGTCAAGATTCTACAGAGGATCTATGAGCAAGACTTTATAGATGATTCGTATGGATTTAGACCAGGGCGCAGTTGTCATGATGCGTTACGGGCGTTGAGCCAAACTGTCGAAAATCAGCCGGTCAATTATATAGTCGAGGCCGATATACGAGGCTTCTTCGACAACGTAGACCAAGATCAGCTGATGGTATTTTTAGGCCACCGCATTGCTGACAAACGTATTTTGCGATATATCAAACGCTTCTTAAAAGCGGGTATACAGGAAGGCGGTGTTTATAGAGCCAGTGACAGAGGAACCCCACAAGGTGGGGTGATTTCGCCATTACTCGCTAATATTTACCTGCACTACAGTCTCGATTTGTGGTTTACCCGAAGGTTTGTGAAAACGTGCCATGGCATTGCGAGAATGATTCGTTATGCTGACGATTTTGTGGTTTGTTTCCAAATTGAAGCCGATGCGAAACGATTCCGTCATGCGATGGAAGAGCGACTCAATCAGTTTGGTTTAGAAATAGCGCCGGAGAAAACCTGTTGTATCGAGTTTGGAGTGTTTGCCATAAAGCGGGCTAAAGCACGAAGCGAAAAGGCGGCGACCTTTGACTTTCTAGGCTTTACCCACTACTGTTCACGATCGCGCAATGGCCAACGCTTTCGGATGAAAAGAAAGACCATCAGCAAACGCCTTACCGCCAAGCTGAAAGCCTACAAGGGATGGCTGAGGAGCAATAGAACCTTGACCACACCAGAGATCATCCAGAAAACGGTAAGCAAGTTGCATGGACATTATGGTTACTATGGTGTTACCGACAACAGCCAAGGGATCAACGCCTACTATTATGAAGTGCGGGGGATGCTTTACAAGTGGCTGAATCGGAGAGGTAAGCGGGGATGTTACAGTTGGGAGAAATTTACCAAATTGCTAACGCGTTATCCACTGCCAACACCACGAATCATGGTTAATCTATTCTAACTTTGTAAAATGGTTCTAATGAAGAGCCGTGTGCGTAAATAGCGCAAGCACGGTTCTGTGAGGGGCTTGGTAACAATCAATGATGCACAGCGAAACTATTTGCGCTCACGTAGTAACCGCGAGCGGTGAGGCGTACCAATAAAAGTATCAGTAGATGGATAGAGCTGACTTCATTGAGAGAAACCGGTCTACTCGACCTATGCCTTTGTAGAGGGTGGCTCACTGCCCACAGTTAAGTAATCTGTACCTAGAGTAAAACAGCTTCAGCTGTTTTAAAACGCAATAGCTGAAGCTATTGCACTCCAAGTTTTTACTATTTTCTCTTAACTTAATGGCGGTGAGAGGAGGGCTGGGGGGATTTTTAAAATCATAGTTGCCGAAGTGTGTCGTGCTCATTCCTAAGCTTTGTAGGGTGAAAGGCTACGTGCATCCATCTAAAAATTCTTGGCTGGAAGCGTTGTGGGCGATGATCGTCGAGTTTATCATGGATAATAGGGGGGATGTGCTAACCGCTTATCCACCTTACAAAATTAGGTATTATGAGTCTTGCTCAGAGTAGTTTAACCAAAGTAGCAATCACGGCAACCTGCGCTAACATTAAAGCGCCCACCCATTTAACAATATCCACTTTAAGTTCGAGCAGGTCTGTTTTAGAAGCAAGAGGTGCAATATCATTCTTAGTCGCTAATTCACCTTGTGATTTTTTCAGCACAGATACAACCGTTTCTGATTGTTTGCGAGTAAAGCCACTAGTTTCAAGTTCGTTAACTAATTCTTGTGTATCAAAAGTAACGGTAGTCATGTGCTTAAGCGCCAGATAAATAATATGATGAGCTTTAATGTAGTCGTAAGGGATGGCCTTTGTCAACACGGCATAATGAGAAAACTATGAACTTAGAAATTGAATCCCGCCACCTAACTATTCTTGAGCTGGAAGCCTTGAAATGTCGAATACGAAAAAATAGATGCCCGATCTAGTCAATTGCTCTGAAAATAATAACTAATTTTTTACTCTGTCAAAATTATCAGTAAGATATTTCTAATACAGTTTACTATCCTTTTGTTCTAGGAGAACTACCATGTTTAGTTCCACGACCTTAACAACTAAAACAAGCACCGCTACTGGCTATACACTTTCAGGCTTAGTCAGTGGTTATAAAGTCACCAACATCTACAACAGTGCTGGTACGTTGCTAGAGCAGGATTTCATTGTTAACTCCACATCAATGATTAAGTACATTCCTAATACTGATGGCACGGTTCAGCAACAGATATTCTCAAACGGCAAAGAGATTGAGGCAGACACTTACTCGGCTGCCAATAAGATGATTTCTTCAAAATTGTATGCAGCAGATGGCATAACGCTTAGAGAGAATGACACCTATGACTACAATAGCAAGGGCTTAATCGCTAATAAAACCAGATACAGCGCCAACAATACTTATCTTGAGAATGTCGCTAACGTCTACAACAGTAATAACACCCTAAATGAGTTAATACACACGGATGTCACAGGGCATGTAACGGAGATAGCAAGTAGCCTCGATGGAACGTAGTGGAATCGAGGATATAGAACCTCGTAAACCCTCGCAGCGCGTTGCTGCATCGAGGCTACGGACGACTTGTTATATTAAGATGCTTATTCCTAGCCACCCAC
>CAIVYW010000140.1 GCA_903910205.1 uncultured Methylococcaceae bacterium
GCAAATTGCAAAATGGATTGCTCGACGATGTCCGTTTTGCTGGTATGTAAATCCTGAGCCAGTGCAGCAATAGTCTTCAAAACGACTTCATCAAGTCTAAAATTGATTGCTTGTTTCATTTTCAATGCCTCTGAGTCATTAACGTAAAGGCATTATAGGCAGTTAAATAAGATTATGTAAATACAGTCTTAGATTCAACTCATAACTGCCATCGATAATAAAGAAATTTGAAAACAGTAAACGGTCATTGTTTGTTGTCTTTGGCAGCCTTAATTAAAAAGTAAGGCATATCACCTATTGAGTGTGTCATATGCCACACTATTATCTTTATTAGCCTTGAAAAACGAGGCTTTTAGCCTGTTATTTACAACTAAAACTAATAGTTAAAGCAAGCACTATGCCAAATAGTGCGACATAGTGTCGCGCGGCAATATGTCACATTTCAAAGCCTCTTGATTGCCACTAGAATGCTTGCAACTCTTCTGCGCTCCTGATCTTAAAGGATTAGAGTTACCTTCCTTCCTCTTTAATGCGGTCAGTTGGCTTGGCCGCATCTTTTTAGACTATGGTGAGAATTTATGAAAAGATCCCATTTAATTAACATGCCTCATTTTGTTAATGATGCAGAACTTATTAGGCAAGTTGCTTTTCATGAAGCAGGTCATGCCGCCGCTATTCATATCAGAAATAAACAAAAACAACTACCGCCCATCTTTTTTCAAATCTACATTAATCACGTTTATCAATGGCGAAAAGATGCGCGTAATACTTATGAAAACGATAAAGTCTATTTAACTAAAATAGAAGACGGTCGATTGATTCATACCCTGCCTTCTTCAGTTGCTAAAGCGCTTAGTGATTTCACGCCAGCTCAACAATATGACTATCAAATCGCGTTTGAAGCAGATATCGTTAATTTATTGGCAGGACCTTTATCTGAGGCTAACTATATAGCGCTGAGAGATGATGAACCTATCAACCCTAATTTAGTTCACTTGGATGCGCTGCATTTTTACGGCGGCAGTTCTGATATAGAAACCATTAACGAATATATGGATTGCTTAGAACTGAGCTCAGCACAACGCCACGCTAAATTAGTCGCACTCTTTTTAAAAGCCTTTGCCTTCATTAAAGACCCAGCGAATTGGCGCGCTATTTTAGCCTTAGCGGAATACATTATTTCCAGCCAAAAAAACATCATTCTTTATGAAGACGTTACTAGCGTATTAGCTCATTAAATGATTTTATTTTTCGTTGATAGAATACGGCTACCAATTTAAAGCTGGACAGTTTCAGCCTAGACGAAAGGCTCAGGGCGAAAGATTAAGTCTAGGAGACTAGTAACTTAAGGCGTGACAGATACTAGCCTTAACCCTTGGCCCTTTGTCTGCGCTTAGAATAACCCTATCTAAAAATTAACGATTGAGCTAAACCATCCCGTCTTAAGTTGGTAGCCTAGAATGCTATCAACCGTTAAAAAAGGTGGCGATCCATCAGGTCTTAAGAGGGCTCTTTTATTACCTGTCACAAAATTGACATCAGTACCCCTTATAATTTCTTATGCTGACAAATACTAGGGTTTTATTGACTGCCCACTTTACTTATAAAGGAACTGCAATGCCCAATCCCCAGCGCATATTGCAAAATATCTACGCTTATTTTAAGTCTAGCAAAAACAAGCGACTTCGCGCTGCCTACAATTCGTCTTGTGATGCCTTAACGATGCTAAGTGACACGGGCTTTATTGACTGCAATACCGCTACATTAGCCTTGTTCGGATGCGCGAATGTCACTGAATTTTGCAGCTATCCTCCCTTGCATTTATCACCGGCCACCCAAGCCTGCGGCACAGATTCAAAAGCCTTAAACCAACATTACATCGACCACACCTTAAAGCACGGCAGTTGTCGTTTTGAATGGCAACATCAACGCGCCGATAACGGGGTTGTTTTTGATAGCGAAGTGTTACTGTCTAAACTGGAAGTTAATGGCATAACGATCATACAAGGCGTGAGACATGATATCACCCAAAAAAAAGCAGAGATCTTAGCGGCACAGCAAGCACAGAGTAAAGCACCTAACATCATACTGCACCAACAAAGGAAAAAAGCAGCAACACTCTTAGCGCCCCATCAACAGCAGAGTAATCCGCCTAAAAAAGTCTGGCATCAAGAAAATAATGCTCGGCTTAACGCTATTTTTGAAAACATCCCCGGTATGAGCTTTGAGCTTTGCCTTACCACAGAGGGCGTGACTAGCTTACCGTTTGTAAGTGATGGCATCGCGTCTATTTATGAACTTAACGCTGAGCAAGTTAAAGAGGATGCGTCAGCGATATTTACCCTTATCCATCCAGACGATCTCAACAAAGTAACCACGTCCCTTCAAGAATCCGCACATAGCCTGCAACCTTGGCACATAGAATATCGAGTCCAGCTACCTCAAAAAGATCTGCGTTGGTTGTCAGTGGTATCCAGCCCCGTAAAACAATCTGATGGCCGCATCATTTGGTATGGTTTTATAAGTGACATCACGGCACGGAAACAATTGGAAAGATCTCCGATACAAGCGCATGTCTTACAAGATGCTATATTTAACAGCGCCATCTTCTCTAGCATTGCCACGGATGCTCAAGGCGTGATTCAGCTTTTTAATGTAGGCGCAGAAAATATGCTCGGCTATGCGGCCGCTGAAGTCGTCAACAAAATGACCCCAACTGTTTTTTCTGATGCACAAGAACTGATAACACGCGCTAACGCACTCAGTATCCAATACGGAATATCAATTGCGCCGGGTTTTGAAAGTTTGACATACAAGGCATCTTTAGAAATCCAAGATATCTACGAGCTCACTTATATTCATAAAAGTGGGCGTCACATTCCAGCGCTGATTTCTATTACCGCGCTACGTGACTCTGCTGGCATTATTATTGGTTATTTGCTCATCGCCTATGATCATACCGAAAAAAAGGCTGCGCAACTCCAGCTCAAAACACTGTCGTTAGCCATAGAGCAATGTAGCTCTGCGGTCATGATTACCAACTCTATTGCTAATATTGAATATGTTAATCAGGCTTATATTAATAATTCAGGCTATTCTTTTAAAGAGATCATTGGCAAGAACCCCGGTCAATTTAAATCCGGCAATACCTCAAAAGCCACCTATGATGCAATGTGGGCCAGTTTACACGCTGGCAAAGCATGGCGTGGGGAACTCACTAACTTAAACAAAAAGGGTGAGAAAATTGTCGAACTGACGTGGATTTCACCGATACGACAAAACAACCAAACTATCAGCCATTACCTCACTGTTAAAGAAAATATCACTGAGCTCAAACAGAACGAGGCGCTACTCATCGCCGCCAAAGAACGCGCTGAGAACTTAGCTAAAACTAAATCGCAGTTTTTGGCTAATATGTCTCATGAAATCCGCACGCCTATGACGGCTATTATTGGCTTTTCTGATCTAGCCTTGCTTGATGATGAACGCGAAGTAGCTTATGACTATTTACAAAACATCAATACCTCCGCTAAGCATCTGCTGACTATCCTTAACGATATTTTAGATGTCTCTAAGCTCGAAGCGGGACAAATGCGCCTTCAGCTAGAGCGCTTTAAGCTGGTTGATTTACGAACGACGCTGTACGGATTACTCACTAACACGGCACATGAAAAAGGCTTATCGCTGACGATTGATATAGGAGTTAAGGTGCCCTATATCCTCATCGGTGACAGCCTACGCTTAAGACAAGTATTGATTAATCTGTTAGCCAATGCCATTAAGTTTACTCAGAAAGGCTCAGTAACCCTGAACATTAGTCTACAACAACTCAACGCTACCGAAGCACAGTTATTATTTGCGGTTACTGATACCGGCATGGGCATCAGTGCCCAACAGCAAGACAAATTGTTTCAACCCTTTAGTCAGGTGGACGATGGTTTTTCCAGAAACTTTGAAGGCACAGGCTTAGGCTTAACCATTAGTCAAGACTTGGTGCAACTGATGGGGAGTAGCATTAAGCTAGACAGCCATGTCGGTTTAGGTAGCTGTTTTAGCTTTGAGCTAATACTACCATTAGAAAACATATCGACTACTACAATACCTTCGCCAATTAATATGAACAATTTATAGATATCGAAGTAATAAAAAAGGTCAGAGAAGGTAAAATATAGCTTCTAAAAAACATTCACACCTCAACTGACCATGAATGAAATCATAGCAATAGTAAACACC
>CAIVYW010000141.1 GCA_903910205.1 uncultured Methylococcaceae bacterium
ATAAAAACGTGACACCAAATTAGCTAAGGTACTTTTACCGCCGCCCGATGCGCCGACTAAAGCAATCGTTTGCCCTGGCTCTACCTTGAAGTTAATGTCCTTAAGCACAAGCTCATTAGTTCCTGGATACTTAAATGACAGATTTTTAAATTCTAAAGCACCGTGGCAACGTTCTGCTTGATAACTACCTGAATCTTCTTCACCGGGTTCATCTAAGATTTCAAATAAAGATTCAGCCGCCGCGATACCTTTTTGTATATCACCGTTAGCATCACTTAATTGTCTAATGGGTCTAGGCAATAAAAAGGCCGCCGTTAAATAACCAACAAACTCACCGACACTGGCTTGCTTCATAAAAAACAAGGCCATATACATTAAAACGGATAAGGCAATGGCGATAATGAATTGCATAATCGGATTATGTATAGCCATCGTCGTCGATAGCTTCAGAGATTGCCGGCGATTATATAAGCTGCTTTCTAAAAAGCGCTTACGCTCATAAGCTTCTCCACCGTAACTGCGTACCACACGATGACCACCGACTAACTCAGACGTAATATGCGTCATATCACCAATGGACTCTTGTATTTTCTTACTAATGCCACGCAGACGCTTACTGACATACCCCACCAGCACCACAATAATAGGTGCAATCGCAACAAAAACTAACGACAACATCCAACTTGAATAGAACAAATAGATTAATAGGCCGATAGCGGTAAAACCCTCTCGTACAAAGGTACGCACCGCATCAGTCGTTGCCTGAGTGACTTGTCCAACATTGTTGGTTATTCTTGAAATCATATAACCGCTGTTATTGGCATCAAAATAACTGGTAGGCAGACGCGTATATTGGTCGAATATTTCACACCTTAAGGCATGCACCACATTAGTCGACACTTTAGCTAAAAAATAATTGCCTATGTAAGCGCCTATACCATGAATAATAATTAAACCGCTAAAAAATAACGGCAAATAATACATGCCCTCCCTAGCTTCACTTTGCAGGGTATCAATAATATGCTTAATTAATGCCGCAAATAAGGTCTGAGTGCCTGAATACATCAAAAAGCCAACAATACTAATGGCAAAAAGACCACGATGTGGCTTTACATAGGTTAATAAACGCTTATATATTTGCGTACTAGCGGTAGGTTCTTTTTTCATGTTTTAAAAATATTGTTGATAGGTAAAGCCTTTTAGCTAGCGATACCTTATTAATGACTATAAATATTGAGAAACACCCTTTTCTGCAATAATAAAATCTTGTTGCTGTAATCTCTCTAGCAAACGTTGATAATTTTGTTCTTGCTTACTTTTGTCATTATGAGCATGCCATAGATGCAAGACTGGCACGGCAAACCGCCCTTCTTTGCGCTTAATGCCGGCATGTATCAACCTGATAATTAAATCAGAATCTTCAAAGCCCCAGCCTTCAAACAACTCATCAAAACCATTGACTCGAATAAAGTCTTCTTTCCAGACACCCAGATTGCACGTCATCGCTCTTTGCCATTTTTTAGGTTGAAGATGTCTTAAAAAACCTAATGGCAAATGGAGAAATCCAGACAGGCGATTTATTTTTCTCTGAAGCCTAAGCAATAGAAAATAGTCGATAGGCTTTGCATATAAGGGAATGTGTTGCGCTATCACTTCTTGAGTAAATTCAGAATTTAATAACACGCGATTTCCGGGCACAAAACACTGCAACTCAGCTAATTGACGATGCTTTGCAATAAAATCTGGCATCAAAATACAATCGCCATCAATAAAGAGCAAATAATCACCTTTACTCAGTGCGACGGCTTTGTTTCTAATCGTCCCAGCTCTAAAGCCCTGATCTTCATGATAACTATAAGATATAGCCACAGGACTAAGAACCCAGAACGCTTGGGTTTGCTTTAAATTTTCCGCACTAGAACCATCATCCGCAATAATAATTTCAAAACTCTGATCTTGTTGGGTAAATAAACTTTCCAAACACAGCTTTAATGCTGGCGGCCAATTATAGGTGGTGACAATAACAGAAATTAACTTCATGGTTGACGGCTTTGTAATTCCAATAACTTAATATATTTATAATAAGTGCCTTCGGCATTAGAAATAGCTAGCATTAAACCTTGTTGCCCATCTAAAAAGCCAGCTTTTAATCCATAGCTACGAATAAACGTCCATAAGGCTTTAAATAGGGCTTTAGCTAATGATGAGGATACCTTTTTTTCATACAACATATTAGCGCCTAACGATGAATAGCTATTCACTTTATGCAAGACTTCTTCTAAGTTAATGAAAGCATCATGCAATAACGGAACAGACAATTGTCCCACATCACCTTGCACTAAAATACGTTCATGCACTACGGTATCAGTGAAGCATCCTGTTTCGCGCTTAAACAACCTAAGCACATAATCAGGATACCAACCACCATGACGCATTTGCTTACCGCAATAACTAGATAAGCGGGGAATCTTATAGCCATTAAATGAAGATTCAACCATAGCGGCTTCAATTTCAGCTTTTAATTCAGGGCTAACGACTTCATCGGCATCAATCGAAAACACCCAATCACCCTGAGCATGATCCAAGGCACGTTGTTTTTGGACACCAAAGCCGGGCCAATCGGTGACAAACACCTTATCCGTATAACACCTGCATATTTCAACGGTATTATCTTCACTACCAGAATCCAGCACGATGATTTCATCTGCCCATGACACTGAGTCTAGGCAGCGC
>CAIVYW010000142.1 GCA_903910205.1 uncultured Methylococcaceae bacterium
CAGATTCGTTTACTCAACAGAACTCCTTAATTTCTTTTCTCTTAACAGCAATTACTCATTTAATTCCTAACTCATTAGGTATGACATAAATAGGTATGTCATCTATTAAATTTATTATTAATTATCATATACAGGGGACTTTTATAAAGGATGGACCATGATAAAATTAGTCATTAAGAAAGAAGTAAGGGACGAAGTAATCAAGGCACTGAAAGATGCTTTTCCTACGAGTAATTGCGTTGAATTATTGTGATTACAGCTTTCCTAATTTATTTTGTAACTTTTTTGCTTGCTTGATTATGGCACTGATAGCTTCGGCTTGATGGCTGGGGCATTGGCAGTGATACATTACCATTACCTTTGGAGCATATTTGACCATTGGACCAGCTTAATAATATTGCCATGTATCCTTATCAATATGATGTAATCGCACTGTGTATTGATACCTTGGTCATTGGTCATTGGTATTGGACTAGCACAATGACGTAGTGTGCTTTATCTTATCAAGGGATTACTGTGTTTTATTGATTGGAAGGTATATCAATAAGATGCCGGTATAATTTAACAAATTACCACCCCAGACAGATTTTGCTTATATGACTTTGATTCGCTGCACCAAGAAATTACAAAAGACATTGGGTATTAAGCCAAGTGATATTGCCAGTGAAATTCCTGAATCACCCATATTTGGTTCTTGGTATGCAAACCAGATAGATATCAATGGAAGCCAAGGCATCTTGTTTGTAAATGATAAGACCTTATTCAACTTCATAATCCCTGAACTGCATAAGAACCAAGCCTATCAACTCAAATCAACCTTTAAGTCCTATTTGCAGTGTATCCTTGCCGATGAAGGTTTTGATAGTGACTTCATAGATAAGGTAATGGTCGAATGTACCACTATTGATTATGCCAACACTAACAGTAAGAAAGTATTGGGCTCAATGAACGAATTAGCCTTTATGTATACCTGCCACTTTGAAGAAGATAATCTTAATAGCTATAAACTACCAGAGATTATAAAGAGCATGAATCGTGTCATCATGGGCATGGTAAAAGGCTATTCTGTTGATGCTTTCCGTGCCTTGGTGTGAATTGTCTTAAATTGAGTCAATCTAACGAAAACTGAATTGTTATCAAGCTGATAGAGCCTAAATTAAGCTTTTACTGACATGGTTATCCACAGATATTGTGGTATATTACCAAGATAACGACTAGGCAGTAAATTTTACAACATTTAATGAGATTGCATGATGAGTCAATACAAAATATTCAAACATCCCAATGAAGATATCCAATCGGTGAAGCAGGGCTTTTGTTGGCCAGCTTATTTCTTCCAATGGGCATGGGCGATAGTATCAGGAATATTTGTATTGCTGATTTTTTGGTTTTTCTCTAATGCGACACTATCTAAAATCTTCCCTCAATACCCGAATCTTTCTTCTGCCGACTATGCCCTTTGGGGGGCATTTATTATATTTTGGGCAATTATAACCACCATTCCCGGATTCAAAGCTAATGCATGGCGCGAGAAAAATCTTCTTTCCAGAGGTTATGAGCTAAAAGAAATAATTACAGATAAAAGTAAATGGGGAGTTATTACGCTATCCCTCAAAACTATTAAGTCATATCTTAAAGGGAGTGCTGGAAAAACTGCAAAGATTGCTAATTTTACTGGTGATAAGAATTTAGAGAATAACGCTTATAAGATATTTCTGACTAAAAAATACCTTATTGAAAAAAATGAAGCTCTTGGTCAATTTATATCACAAGATGAATTGTTCAACACCATAGAAGAGGCTTTGGAATACGCAAATAATTTAGAGTCAGAAGCAGCTAAAATAAAAGAAATTAAATCTAACGAAGCTCTGCTAAAAGTTAAAGAGCGAGTGGGGCATATCAGAGAAAATTTGCATGAAGCTATTGATGGACTAGAACACCGAGTAAAAGAAAAGATTAATACGGATACTAAAAATAAAATACGGGGATTTTTCCTTTTTTATAAATCATTTGTATCTGTTTTATTTGGTCATATAAAAAATGGTGTTGATATAGCGATTACAAAAATTGATTCTAAAAATGGCTTGCCTGTTCAAAA
>CAIVYW010000143.1 GCA_903910205.1 uncultured Methylococcaceae bacterium
GTGCCTGGAGTAAAACAGCTTCAGCTGTTTTAAAACGCAATAGCTGAAGCTCAACACTCCAAGTTTTTACTATTTTCTCTTAACTGTGGGCAGTGACGCAGAGCGTGGGAACGATATATATTCACACTGTCGCGTCTTAAGTGGGCAGCCTTAATTAGCGAATCAAAATAGTCAGTTTTGTAGGACAGATAAGCTGCACTCGCATTTATGCACTCTACAGAACTCATCCCCCTCACTTTTAATAGAGCCCGTGTGCCGGTATTTTTATTGCTTAACGTTGATTGTGCGCATGTCGCCGTCAGTTTTTTTTACAATGCATAAAAAACATCTGGCTCAGCCTATTAACTTCAAGCGTAATCAATCTCAACAGTTTGTTATAACAACTGTTTTATAGTTTAGGCATAGATTCTGCTATAGAGTTAATGATAGTCTTTTAGAATAACTATTCAGTTTAATCTTAAGGGGTATATCCGTAAGCCATCAGCCCATGTTTTTAATGGCTAGGCCGTGAATGCAAGTCGATCTTTAACAGGTAGTTCAGGTGATATATTCAAGAGGCAGGGGGATTTTTATAACAACAGTTCATTTAGAGTATGGTTTGCTTCGGCAGCTCTGTTGGCGTTCATCACGTCGCCGCCGTATTAAATAACTTTTTTGGAGGTGATAATGAGCTATATAGGTGGGTTGCATCTTTACGCAACCCACATTGATAGTTGATTAAAGCCAACTATTAAGCAGGAAAAACAGCTGCTAGGCCAGACTTAAGTATTTCAATAATTAAGCTTGTCGCTTTTCGTTAATGACACTCAGCAATAACTCTTTACGAAGATTTATATGATTTTCGATACGGTCATGATAAGCGACTTGTTGAGCATGATTTTGTAGCCAAGCGGGTTTATTTTGTCGTGGGGGCGCTAGTCTATCTATTTTTAGTAAATCATAAATATTACGCCATTCACCCTCAACTTTGAGTAGCAAATTAGGATTAAAAATATAAACGCCGTGATGTACTCGATAAAATAACTTACGATTGTATCGGTCGTCTTTGCTCTCCTCATTTTTGGATAGGATACTGGATATATAACTGCGTTTTTTACGACGCTCTGGCAAAATGCTATCAGGAATATGCGCGATAGCAGCCATAATATCTTGAGAAGCAAAACCTTCGACACGATAGCTCATTCTTTTAGACAAGACCCTATAAAATAAAGCAATCATTAAGTTCAGCATAAAAAATTCCATGCTATTTTGATCCAACTTAATCAATCGACCGTCAACTTGAATACTCATGCTAGTGGGCTCTAGTTGTTCATAAATAAAAGCGAGTTTCTTTTTGGCATAGTTTTCATTGAGATCTGCTTGGCTTAAGGCAAGTTGGAATGCGGTTAAGCCATTATCATCAACTTTTTCGGTATCAGCGCCTAATGCAAACAGCGCTTTAATGATATCGATATTTCCGAGTGAGGTAGCGACCATAAGTGGCGTTTGATTAAAGATGTTTCGGAAATCTGAACCATATTCATCGACCTGTTTGAGCACTGCATCGGGTTTTTTAAAATTGTAGGCAATATAATGTTTTTGTTGTAATAGTTGTAAGCCTTTGTCTAGGTGTGCAGCGGGCTTGAAGTCACTCTTTAGTAACTCATTGAGAGTCGTGTTGTCTTCATACACCAAGGCGTATTCAAATAAACTTATTTTGGCATTCTTATCATTGTTCTCAAAAGCTTTAGCTTTTAGTTGGGCTAAAACGTCTGGCGTGATGACTTGCCAAGGGGGTGTTTTCTGTTTAAGAATCTCACTACGAATCCGATCTGCTTGCTCTTGTTTACCTTGCAGTTCTAATTTATGAGCTTCTTGTCGCCAGGCATCAAGGCTAGAATTTTGACTGGCGAGTTGCAAACTGGATTGAGCATCACGTAAGCCTAATAATCCCAGTAGCTCTTGTTTAGGATTACTTTCTAGCCAATACAGGTTTTTAACCGCTCGGGTAATGGCGACATATAGGGCATTAATATAAAACTTATAGACCTCTATAGATTTGTCGGTTTTATCTTTTCCACGCGCATATTTAAGATCTTGTTGTAAATCTTCAGCACGCACGCCCTTGCTAATTTCACGATAGCGGGCTTCTTCTTGGCTTAAAAAGTTGTAGAGAATAATATTTTCATATTCCAAGCCTTTGGCTTCTTGAATGGTAAAAACCAGTGGCGTACCAAAGTATTGCTGGGCAGCTGGTTTTTGCTCGGTGGTCATGACAATAACCGCAAACAAGGTCGAGGCTTTAGTTTTATTATCGAGTTCTTGACGTATCGCAGAGGTGTCTTGCAAAAATAAGACTTCACCTTGATTATGGCCATTACTCTGTACTAGATAATGACTTTCTTTATCAATAGAACCAAAACGTTGGCTTTTTATTTTTAAAATTTTGTTGGCAATGTCGGTGACTTGTGGCGAATTGCGATAGTTGGTATTAAGAATGCGGATTAGATCGGGGGAGTTTTGTAGATCGTCTTGTCGATAAAAGAGACTTTTTACTTTCGACCAAGAAAAAAAGTTAGGATGCACAATCTGGTTGGAATCGCCACACAAAATAAAATCTTGCGCTTGACGTAAGGATTTAATAATCAGATACAGCTGTATATTAGTTAAATCTTGAACCTCATCGACAATCACAAAATCATAACGCGGCTCTATGGTTTGTAAGTATTGGTGGCTAACAATGTTACTGTCATATAACTGCTGGTCTTGTAAAAAGCTTAAGTATTTTTCAAAGAGCTCATAGACGGCCTCGCGCTCTTCGCTTAAGTAAATAGATTCTTTAACACCTAGTGCCAGATAGTCTTCACGGCTTAACCAACTTTTATCGGTTGCAGGCCCGGTAATAACTCCGCGAAACTCTTCAAATAGTTTGTGTGCGTCTTTAAGTGCGCCTTGACGGTAGCGACTAAACCACTGCTGAAAAGCCTGAAAATTAACAGGTTTGCCGGCAGGCACTTTAATGCTTTCTAAGAATTCTTGAAAAGATAGAAAATCAATATGCTGCTCAGCATTATCGTAATGATGGGCAAAATAAAGATCACGGGAGTTTTTAACTAAATAGGGCGATTGCGTTACATATAACACATCCCCTACCGCCAGCTTCATTTTTTCTAACGTCAATGCTGTTTTACCACTACCTGCAGAACCTATTACAATTAGGGGCGGTTGTAAGTCATAAATGGATTGTTGTGTATCATCAAAGGAGATGATTTTATCAAGTAAGTTAAAAGAATGGTGGCTAGGATTAAGATAAACTAAAGTTTGTTCATGGCTAATATCGGGCGCTGCTATAACGGGGATTTTATCGTCATCAATCTGACTATCTTGACGTAAAAAACGTGAGTCTTGATAGGCATGATTTTTAATGAACTCTAGCAGTAAAGCATAGCTTTGTTGCTCATGATGATAAATAGAAAACAATAGGCGATCACGTTGGTTAAGCCTAGCTCGATATAAATTATCGCCTACTTTTTTGACTTCAGCCGATTTGAAGTCGTCATCTTCTAAGTATTTTCGTAGCTTGGCAAAGCCAGGAATTGTTTTAGGATTGAGTTCATTATAAATAAGGACTTTCATATAGAGGCTAGGTTTTAAGAGCGTTAATAAATGATCTAATGAGTAAGCGGCTGCGGTTAGCATCGTCATACTGGTATGGATGCTTTGTACAGTCACAAATGATGTGAATCCTTTGCATTTTTGCCGGAATGACGAACTTATTGCATAGGCTAACGCATTTGCTAATCAGGAGCAGCCATCTAATGATAGCTGTTTTTAGGCTGATTAAGCTAGAAGTAATAACTCTCTGTGCCATCATATTCGGCACAGGCTTTGGGGAGAAACTTCGCTTTGCCAACGTCCGTGATTAATAATAATGAGCAAGCTCTGTGCTTATTAACATAAGCTTGCCGAGTAAGAATAGGCGGTGTGCCGATTCTTACTCAAGCTCATTAGGCTTGGCTATTTAAATAGTCTTCATAATTGCCGCTAAAATCAACAATGCCGTTAGGTGTTAATTCAATAATACGCGTGGCGAGTGACGATACAAATTCTCTATCATGACTGACAAAAATTAAAGTGCCAGGATAGTCTTCTAATGCGGTATTGAGCGATTCAATTGATTCCATATCCAAGTGATTGGTAGGTTCATCCATCACCATGATATTGTTCTTTTGTAAGATCAATTTACCAAATAACATACGGCCTTGCTCTCCCCCAGAGATGACTTTAACGGATTTGTTAATGTCATCGGCGGTAAATAATAAGCGGCCTAAGGTGCCGCGTATAGCTTGGTCATCGTCGCTTTCTTTACGCCATTGTCCCATCCAATCAATCAGAGTTAAGTTTTCGGCAAAGTCTTCGGTGTGATCTTGGGCAAAGTAACCTATTTCTGAGTTTTCAGACCATTTGACTAAGCCGCTATCAGGGGTTAAATCACCTACTAAGGTACGTAATAGTGTCGATTTACCGATACCATTAGGGCCTATGACTGCTACGCGTTCACCGACAGCAATCATTAGCTTTAGGTTTTGAAATAATGGTTTTTCACTATAACCTTTACTTAAGTCTTCAACTTCTAAGGCTAAGCGATGCAGCTTTTTTGTTTGATCAAAGCGTAAAAATGGATTAACACGACTAGAGGGCTTAACTTCATCCAGTTTGATTTTATCGAGTTGTTTGGCGCGTGACGTGGCTTGTTTGGCTTTAGAGGCATTGGCTGAAAAGCGACTCACGAATGATTGCAGTTCGGCAATCTGAACTTTTTTCTTGGCATTGCCAGACAGTAGGCGGTCACGTACTTCGGTAACGGCAATCATGTAGTCGTCATAATTACCGGGATAAACGCGAAGCTCACCATAATCCATGTCGGCCATGTGCGTGCAGACACTGTTTAAAAAATGGCGATCATGCGAGATGATAACCATAGTGCAATCACGTTGGTTGAGTATGTTTTCTAGCCAACGTATGGTATTGATGTCCAAGTTGTTGGTGGGCTCATCCAGTAACATAATGTCAGGATTTGCAAATAAAGCTTGTGCTAACAAGACCCGCAGTTTCCAGCCTGGAGCGACGGCGCTCATTAAACCATTATGTTGCTCTAGGGGAATATCCAGACCTAATAACAACTCACTGGCACGCGACTCAGCGGTATAGCCGTTATATTCGCCGACCACTGCCTCAAGTTCTGCGGCATGCATGTAATCATCTTCGGACGCTTCAAGATTAGCGTAGATGGCATCCCGTTCTGACATAGCCGCCCACATTTCAGCATGGCCCATCATAACGACATCTAATACACGATAGTTCTCATAAGCGAATTGATCTTGACGTAATACACCGAGACGCTCATTAGGGCTGACGCTGACGTTACCTGCAGACGGGTCTAAATCGCCGCTTAATATTTTCATGAAAGTTGATTTGCCGCAGCCATTAGCGCCGATCAGGCCGTAACGATTGCCGTCACCAAATTTAACGGAGACGTTTTCAAACAGGGGTTTAGCCCCAAATTGCATAGTGATGTTAGCTGTAGAGATCAAGGTGTAGTTCCGAAGGGTGTGAGTAAAAAGTTAGGTGTGTGAGATGGATAGTCATTGAGAGGGAAGCGTTAACGCTTTCTCAAAATGACTCTATGACTGCTTAGCTTAACCAGTTTTCAGGCGTTATGTGAGCGGTATGCTGCTCATCGCTAAGCCAAATCTGTCCATCTTGTAGGCTGATTTGTAATTGCATACTGCGTTTTATCAGTGGTGCCAGTTGATCAGTATCCGCTTTGGGTAAGTTAATGATCTTGATGTTTTTAAAGCGAGTGAGTTTGTTTTCAATCTGATTCCACCACACGGTATTGCGTCCACCATAAGTGTAGATCAGCGCCTGTTCTGCACGATTTGACGCTTTACGGATGCGTTTCTCATCAGGCATACCGACATCGATCCAAAGTTCGATGTCATCAGTTAAACTTTTTTGCCAAATATCAGGCTCATCTTCTGAGCTTAAGCCTTTAGAAAATTGTAAATGTTCATGGGCGTTAAGTACAAAGGCCAATAAGCGCACCATCATACGTTCTTCGGTCTCGGAAGGGTGTAGGGCAATGGTCAGATTATGGGGAGCATAATAGCCTCTATCCATGTCAGCAATCTGACAGTCGGCTTTATAGATGGTTGACTTAAGTGCCATGCGGTTAAAGAAATCTTCGCGTAAAGTGGAGTTTAATAGCGCATAGTTTAGCACAGCCTAGGTTAACTCTAAGCATCAAGCTATAGATTGTTGTGTTAAGTGTAGGTTTTGTGGCCTTACAATACTTACATTTAACTAGTCTATAGATTACGCTCTTAAATATTTATCTTGTTTACTAGCACTGCTAGTTGCGCAATCCTGATTTTAGTGTCACTATGTCAGCCGTTAGTTATAATATGTTTTTTATCGTTGTTAACAGAGGAAATACCCTAATGAAATCTATCGTTCTTATTAGTAGCTTGTTACTGCTGAATCCCTTAACGACTGACGCGTTGGCTGCAACTTGTTCTGCGACTCTTCCGATTGGCGCTACACAAGTTGTTGGCACTGCGCTTAATACTTTATTGGAAAGTCATACGGTTTGCGTAGGTAATGCAAGTCCTTGGCAAGCACAGGAGTATCATCAAACACCTTCTGGTGCTGTCAATAATTTGATTGATTATCATCAAGGCAGTGTTGCGAATGACCCTACTGCGCCAGTAGGGTTTTGGACTATTTCAGGGGATAAGGTTAGCTATACTTATCACGGCAGTGCCACTGCTTATAATGATGAAGTGTATGACAATCATGACGCTACTTATACTTTTTGTGATCAAAGCAATAACATCACAACAGCTAGCAAGATTTTATCGGGACAAAACCCCTGTTAACTGATCTCTTAGTTATTGAAATACTATCGCTAAACTGATGACTGCCGCACTGATCATCATTGCCCATAAGGTAGCGCGATGATTGTTGGCCATTTGTTGCCGTAATAATTTTAATTCTCGTTGCTGTGCTTGTGCGTTGGTTTGGCCTTGTGCTGCATTATCTAAGGCTTTGTACAGTAATGACGGAATTTGTGGAAATTGCTCAGCAAATTCGGGGAACTGTTTGATGATTTTGTCGATTTTGGCTTTAGGCCCTAAACGTTCATGAAACCATTTTTCTAAGAAAGGCTTGGCGGTTTGCCATAAGTCTAATTCTGGATAAAGTTGTCTGCCTAAGCCTTCAATATTTAACAAGGTTTTTTGTAACAACACTAGTTGAGGTTGTACCTGCATATCAAAACGTTGAGCGGTTTGAAACAAGCGCAACAATAATTGACCGAAGGAAATATCTTTTAGGGGTTTTTCAAAGATGGGTTCGCAGACGCTGCGTATGGCCGATTCAAATTCTTCTATGCGCGTCGAGCTAGGCACCCAGCCGGATTCTACGTGCATTTCTGCGACTTTACGGTAATCTCGGTTAAAAAATGCCAAGAAGTTTTCTGCCAGATAACGTTGATCAGAAAGCGATAAAGAACCTACTATGCCAAAATCTACCGCGATGTATTTATCGGGTAATTCAACAAATATATTGCCAGGATGCATGTCGGCATGAAAAAAGTTATCTCTAAACACCTGTGTAAAAAATATTTCTACGCCACGTTCTGCTAAGGATTTGAAATCAGCACCGCCAGCTTTTAATTGTTCAATGTCACCGACCGGTATGCCATAAATGCGTTCCATGACCATGACTTTTTGGCGCGTCAAAGGCCAATGAACTTCGGGTATGTAGATTAAGGGTGAGTTTTCAAAGTTGCGGCGTAATTTGGCGGCATTGGCTGCTTCTCTAACTAAATCGAGCTCATCTAAGGTGGTCTTTTCAAATTCAGCAACGACTTCTTTAGCGCGTAGGCGCTTAGCATCAGGCCAGAAGCGTTCTGCAAAACGCGCGACTTCGTAAAGTAAGCCGATATCAGAGCGAATACGCGCTTCAATATCAGGACGTAAGACTTTAACCACGACATTCTCGCCACTATGCAAGATAGCCGTATGCACTTGCGCTACCGAGGCTGAAGCTAAGGGTGTCGCATCAAATTCTGCAAAAGCCTCGGCAATAGACATGCCTAGTTCTTTTTCGATAATGTTACGGGCAATATCGCTGCTAAACGGCGGAACTTGGTCTTGTAGTTTGACCAGTTCATCAGCAATATCATCAGGCAGTAAATCTTTTCGAGTTGATAACGCTTGGCCGAATTTGACATAAATAGGGCCTAAGTCTTCTAGTGCCCGTCTAATTCTAACGCCACGCGGCTCGGTTTTTTGCTTAAGCCAATAACTAGGGCTAATAAAAGCAACATAGCGAATAGGCCGAAATAAATGAGTTTTTAAAACAATTTCATCTAGGCCGTGAACGACTAGTACCCAGTTGATATGGATCAGGCGCAATAATATGTTAGGTCGGATCACAAGTTACCTTTAGGTGTTGGGCTATAGAGATTTATTCAGAAGAGCATTTTCTAGTCGTTCTATGCGACTTTGTAGTCGATCAAACTGGGTGCGTAACTCATCGACTTGGCTGTGAAAAATAGCGACTTCTGGCTCAGAGGGAAGATCGCGAGTTTCTTCCTGTAAATATTCTGAGACATTCAGCCTAAAGCTTTCTATCGCTTCTTTGCTCCATTCATGACTGGATCGAAAAAACTGGCTGATATGCTGAGCAACATTATCCCCCGTGTAGCGAGCAAGTTGCGGTTCGAGATTGATATCCAATTTAGAAAATAGCGCTTGAAACTGTCGGCCTAGCTGCATATCGCCTTCGATTTGTATGTCGCCAGAAAAAATCGAACGCATAGGCTTTGAGCTTAAACCCATTAAGCCAAAAGCAAATACAGAGCCGGTTAATTGCGTATCTACTGGCTCTGAACTGAAATCAAGTAACTGGATGGCCTCAGCACTCGTACACAGATAGAAGCTTTCATTAAACGACGTTATCGTTACCTTGATGATTTTTCCGGTTAAGGGCGCTAAAAAAGTAGAGGCATTAGGATCTAAGCTAAGATATTGATTGATAGCAATTTCTAATGCATTCATCAACAAGGCTTTAATGGCCATATTAGATTTTATAACCTCTATGTACAGCAACGATGCCTTGAGTCATGTTGAAGTATTCACAGCGCTCTAAGCCTGCGTTCTCCATCATTTTTTTGAGCTCATCTTGCTTGGGGTGCATGCGTATGGATTCAGCAAGATAACGATAGCTGTCTTCATCTTTGGCAACGAACTTGCCAATCTTTGGCAATAACTTGAAGGAATAAAAGTCGTAGACTTTTTCAGTGATTTTATCGACAGGATGAGAAAATTCCAGCACGATCACGCGACCGCCTGGCTTTAATACCCGGTGCATGGAACGCAATGCCGCATCTTTATCAGTGACATTGCGCAAACCAAATGCGATGCACACACAATCAAAGGTATTATCTTCGAAAGGTAAGCATTCAGCATTCACTTGGGCGTAGCGAATATTGCCTACCAAGCCTTTGTCAATCAAACGACTACGGCCAGTACGCAACATTTCAGAATTAATATCGGCCAAAACGACTTGGCCATCTTTGCCAACGCGTTGTTCAAAGAGTATGGTTAAATCACCTGTTCCACCGGCAAGATCCAACACCTTTTCACCTTTGCGTACATTGCTTAATTGTACGGCAACGCGCTTCCAAATACGGTGTATGCCCAGTGACATCAAATCATTCATGATGTCATATTGTCCTGCAACCGAATCAAATACACCGCGTACTAGATTAACTTTTTCATCGGTGGCAACTTGTTTGAAACCAAAATGGGTGGTGTTATCGTTTGTCATTAGTTATACCGTGTTTTAAGTGATTCTTGACGCTGATGGCCAGCATCTTTTAGTTCGTTCAGGTAGTTAGCCCATAAAGTTTTATATTCAGCACCTAGCTTATATAATAAATCCCAGGTGTAAATGCCGCTATTATGTCCATCATTAAAGATGGGGCAAATGGCATAATTGCCTATAGGTTTAATTTCTCTAATGCTGACGTCTTCTTTTCCCAGTTGCAAAATTTCTTGGCCAGGTGCATGTCCTACCGCTTCTGCCGAAGGTGTGTAGACACGTAAATATTCGCAGGGTAGCTTAAAGACACTACCGTCATCAAAACTAATTTCCAGTATATCCGATACTTGATGGAGTTTGATCTCAGTAGGCCAAGTATTGCAAGGTGTTACAGTTAATCGCATAGGATTTAAAAACCATCAGTGAGTGAATGGGATTAGCTATAGCGTAAGACACAATAATCAACACTTATAGGATGTGCCGAACGACAGTGATGCATTTCACTAGCGATTAGCACATCCTACAAGGGGCTTTTATTTATTGCGAGTTACCTAACCGGACACCAAACTATAAAATATAGCGACTCAAATCTTCGTCTTTAACCAATTCGGCTAAACTTTGATTGACATAGGGTGCGTCAATAACGATCGTTTTTTCGATTAAGTCAGGGGCGTCATAGGAAATAGTTTCCAACAAGCGCTCCAGCATAGTGTGCAGTCGTCTGGCGCCTATGTTTTCAGTGCTTTCGTTCACTTCCCATGCTAATTCTGCAATACGAAGTATGCCTTCTGGGGTAAAGCTTAATGACACACCTTCGGTGGCCAATAAGGCTATATATTGTTCAGTTAATGAAGCATTCGGCTCGGTTAAAATACGCACAAAATCATCTGCTGACAAGGCGCTAAGTTCAACTCGAATTGGAAAGCGACCTTGTAACTCAGGAATCATGTCAGAAGGTTTGGCAACATGAAAAGCACCTGAAGCAATAAATAAAATATGATCAGTTTTAATTGCGCCATATTTAGTGCTAACGGTGCTGCCTTCAACTAAGGGTAATAAATCACGCTGCACCCCTTCACGCGAAACATCGCTGCCGCCACTGCCCATTTCAGAGCGTTTACAAATTTTGTCGATTTCGTCTAAGAATACGATACCGTTTTGTTCTACAGCATCTACCGCTCGTGAGCGTATATCCTCTTCATTTACTAATTTAGCCGCTTCTTCTTCTTGCAAAGTTTGCAGGGCTTTTTTAATAGACATTTTGCGTGACTTAGTTTTACCTGAGCCCATGCTTTGAAACATGCCTTGTAATTGACTGGTCATTTCTTCCATGCCAGGGGGAGCCATGATCTCTACACCCATAGGCGCAACATGCACATCAATTTCTATTTCTTTATCATCCAGATCGCCTTCACGTAATTTCTTACGCATTTTCTGACGCGTGGCTTCTTGCGTATCAGATAGCATGCCACCATCTGCTTTAGGTAGCAGTAAGTCTAAAACTTTTTCTTCAGCAGCATCAAAGGCTTTATTATGAACCTTTTCCATTTCTACTTGGCGTATCATTTTGACAGCGGTATCAACCAAATCACGAATGATAGATTCAACATCTCTGCCGACATAACCGACTTCAGTAAATTTGGTCGCTTCTATCTTAATAAAGGGGGCGTTTGCTAATCGTGCCAAGCGCCTTGCGATTTCAGTTTTACCTACGCCTGTAGGACCGATCATTAAGATGTTTTTCGGTGTGATTTCATCGCGTAAGACAGGATCAACCTGTTGGCGACGCCAACGGTTTCTGAGTGCAATCGCGACTGAGCGTTTGGCGCTGCCTTGACCAACTATATGTTTATCTAGTTCGCTTACAATTTCTTTAGGAGTCATTTGTGTCATGCGCTTACTCGTTGGGTTCTGCGTCTAGTTCTTCTATACGCAGATTATGATTGGTATAAATACAAATATCAGCCGCAATATTTAAAGATCTCTCGACAATTTCCCTAGCGCTAAGATCTGTGTTTTCCAATAATGCCCTAGCCGCAGCTTGAGCAAATGCACCACCTGAGCCTATAGCCATTAAATTAAATTCAGGCTCGATCACATCACCAGTACCAGAAATAATTAATGAGGTTCTTGAGTCAGCGATGGTTAATAAGGCTTCTAGTTTACGTAAGGCACGATCTGTACGCCAATCTTTAGCCATCTCAACCGCTGCGCGAGTAAGGTTGCCTCGATGTTTCTCCAGCTTACCTTCAAAGTGTTCAAACAAGGTAAAGGCATCTGATGTGGCGCCTGCAAAACCTGCAATGACTTTATCATGATAAAGTCTGCGTACTTTACGGGCATTGCCTTTCATAACCGTATTACCTAATGTAACTTGGCCATCGCCACCGATGACAACTTTGCCGCCTCGACGCACAGAAAGAATGGTAGTTCCTCTAAACACGTTAATATCCCAAAAATAACAAAAAACAAGTCAGCGATTTTACATGGTATCAATTTAAAATGTTGGGAAAAATACTAGGGCTATAAACTGTTATATAGGATGCTGCCCTCAGGCTTATCTATGTGTGTGCTCAGCATGGACTAAATCGTATTATCTAAAAGAAGATAAGTGAAAGAAAAGTTGATTAGTGAAGTCTCTTTAATGGTCTTATCGTCAGGATTTTTGGCATTGGCTTTTTATGAGGCGCTGCTTTCATTTGCGCTTATGACTTGAGTGTAAGAAACTTTTTTCCTAGAAAATTCACCTTAAAAAAACCCCATAGCTTACAAAACAAGCACCTAGAAAAATGCCAGGATGACGCTTATCAGCTTAGCAAATAAATCAGTTGTTTCTTTCAATAAACACTATATATTGTGTCTTAAAATTAAAAACAAACTATATATGGGTATTTTAGAGCAAGAGCTCTCTTAAATATTAGCTAGTGATTTATTCACTATTCACCTTTTCATTATTACTTCCAGAGATCAATAAACTATGCCAGCAAAACTTCATATTATCGCTAATACTGTTACGGA
>CAIVYW010000144.1 GCA_903910205.1 uncultured Methylococcaceae bacterium
AGATCAATCAAAGTATCTACTTGTAATTTTTTTCTAATTTGAGTGGCATAATTAGCAATTGTTTTGTAACCCAAACAAAGCTCACCTGCAATTTTGTGTACGCTCATACCTTGCGCCAACATTCTGAACACATCAAATTCACGTGGCGAAAACTTATGGATAATCGCTTGGTAATCACCTTGGCTTTTTATTGAGTTATTTATTTTTATCAATCCTTGTTCGATATAGTTTTGTCCCTGCATGATGGTGACTATAGCTTCAGTTAGAATTTCTGGGGCGCTATTTTTGGTGATATAGCCTTTAGCTCCGGCATTTAAGGCCCGATTAACATAAACTCGTTGATGATAAACACTAAATACCAAAATTTTAGCACGACCATCTCTCTGAACAATTCGATGTATAGTTTCTAGGCCTCCAAGTCCCGGCATAGATAAATCCATCACTACTATATCGGGCTTTAGGTTCCCATACTGCCCAATAGCTTCTTCACCTCTTGATGCCTCGCTAATAACTTCAATGGATTCACTGGTCGCTAATAACATACGAAAACCAGCTCGAACCACTGCATGGTCATCAACTAGGATGATTTTTATTTTTTCAGTCATGATAATGGAATCGATGCTGATAAGGTCAAACCCTCACCTGCTTGTGATTGAATAGTAATATCTCCATTGAGTGATTTAACTCGCTCCTTTATTCCTAACAGTCCAAACCCATGGTTAATTTGACTGAGATCACAACCTTGCCCATCATCCTGAATTTTTAGACACAACAAAGGTTTTGAATATTCTTGCAATTCCAAATCAATAGTGACCTGCTGAGCCCCAGAGTGTCGAATCACATTAGTTAAACATTCTTGTATGATCCTAAATATTTGAATGGCAATGATTTTATCGAGGCCATCAACTTCATCATGACAGTTTATACTTAACTTAAGTTCTGGATTGCGTTCTGAGCAATGATGAACCATGTCTTCCAATGTCGCTTTTAAACCTAATTCAGTCAATACTAAAGGATGAAGTTGCTGCATCATTGAACGCACTACAGTCATTAGATGATCACAAATAGTCGCAATAGACACAGAAACTTTACTTATATCAGCCTTGGGGTGCGCAACAGTAACCGCCATTACTTTAATAGCCGTCAGCGATTGCCCTAACTCATCATGTAGTTCTTGTGATAAATGTTGGCGCTCATCTTCCTGTATGGCCAAGGAATGCTGAGTCAGAGCTCTATTCTCTTGCCTCGTTTTTTCAAGCTCTTGCATCATATGATTAACGGCTGATGCGATATTATCAAACTCTTCAACAGCGAATGCAGGAAGTTTATGTTGATATTGGCCAGTCTCAATTTCACCTAGAGCATCGACAATTTCACCTATGCAGGTTAATGATTTTTTAAATACCAAATTGACTACTACAAAAGTTAGCAGAGTCAATAGTAAAATTGAAGAAAAAAACGCTACACTTTCTTGCCAGACTTCAGTGATTTCATCTAAAGGTTGGGCCTGAATAACTAAGGTTAACAACTCACCATGCTTGGTTTTTATTTGATATTCAACTTTAGGGTACTCGCCCTGAACTAAGTGTATAAACCAAGCAGGTGGCATATCCTCAGGGTTACTAGGTAGTTTGTCGCCGGCAAACTGAATTAAATGGCCATTAGGTTTTTGAAGTTGAATACTCAGGTGACGGGTTTGTTGTAACGTACTGAAATGAGATAAATCGTCTACTTGTTGAAATACCGGAGTGCTAGAGACACCTAAAGTAATTAGCTGTAATGCTAAATGTATCGAAGCATCGACTTCTTTGTCAATGGACTGTCGAGCTTGCCAAATGACCATGGTCCCGCCTAGCATCAATATGCACAGAGAAGATATTAAAATTCGATAAATAATTTGCTGACGTAGACTCATTGGAAGACGCATAAAAAACAGCTATTATGAACCATTAACTTCAAAGCAGGACATAGGAAAAAATCTTTTTTATAACATCAACACAGATGCAAGAATTATCTTGCCAACTAAATACCCTCTCTTTTATTTTAGCTCCGGTATTTCATTTATTGCCTAAATTCTTCAGAACTTAGAATCGTAAGTATTGACTTTATTTATTTGATTGTAGCCTACAGTGATAAAATGACGAGGTTAACTTAATTAATACAAAAACAAAGACAATACTTGATCATTAGCAATGACCATTGCTGTCATGAATCAATAGATTGCAGTCCGATAATCAAATAATCACCCTTATCCTAATACCCTTATATATGACAAAAATTCCTACCGTCGGCTTTATCAGTTTAGGTTGCCCTAAAGCGCTAGTAGATAGCGAAAGAATATTAACTCAACTTCGTACAGAGGGTTATGACATATCACCCACCTACAAAAATGCCGACTTGGTTATTGTCAATACCTGCGGCTTTATTGATGCCGCTGTTACTGAATCACTGGATAGTATCGGTGAAGCCTTAGCTGAAAATGGCAAGGTCATCGTAACTGGTTGCTTAGGTGCAAGAGAAGATGAGATCAGAGCGCGTCATCCTCAGGTATTAAAAGTCACTGGCGCTCATGCTTTAGAGGAAGTGATTAATTCAGTACATGAGCATCTACCACCACGTCACGACCCTTTTACTAGCCTTGTGCCGCCACAAGGTATCAAATTAACGCCCGATCATTATGCCTATTTAAAAATATCCGAAGGTTGCAATCATCGCTGCACCTTTTGCATTATCCCCTCCATGCGCGGCGATTTGGTCAGTAGACCTATCGATGATGTCATGCGTGAAGCCGAGCGTCTTGCTAATGCGGGCGTCAAAGAATTATTGGTTGTTTCCCAAGATACTAGCGCTTATGGCTTAGACTTAAAGTATCAAAGTCGAGACTGGAAAGGTCGTTCTGTAAAAACACGTTTTTATGATTTAGCTGAGGCATTGGGCGATTTAGGTATCTGGGTGCGTATGCATTATGTCTATCCATACCCGCATGTAGATGAGGTTATTCCCTTAATGGCTGAAGGAAAAATCCTGCCTTATCTGGATATTCCCTTTCAACACGCTAATAGTCGAATTCTTAAATTAATGAAACGCCCAGCCGCTAGTCAAAATAATTTAGAACGCATTAAAGCATGGCGAGCAACCTGCCCTGACATTACCTTACGCAGTACCTTTATTGTGGGCTTTCCAGGTGAAACAGAACAAGAATTTGAACAATTGCTAGACTTTATGAGCGAAGCGCAACTTGATAGAGTCGGTTGCTTTGCTTATTCTCCGGTAAAAGGTGCTGTAGCTAATGATTTACCTGACTTAATTCCAGAAGATGTTAAAGAAGAGCGCTTAGCTCGATTTATGGCACATCAAGCGGAAATCAGTGCCGCACGCTTACAAAAACGCGTAGGACGTATTGAAACCGTATTAATTGATGAAGTCGTCGAAGAAGGCGCAGTCGCTAGAAGTAAAGCCGATGCACCCGAAATTGATGGCCAAGTTTTTATTGATGGCGCCACACATCTTAAAGTCGGTGATTTTGTTGAGGTAGAACTAGAAGAAGCTGATGACTATGATTTATGGGGACGCTTAATTTAATACACTAAACACAAATTAATCAGCCATAAAAAAAACCCAGCACGAATGCTGGGTTTTTTTGGTCTTACAAAATTCTTAGTTTTATAGTGAAATAGAACTAGAAACTTTTTGCTTTGATCCATCTGGATCATCCATACAGCCAGATAAGCCAACAATCATAAGTGCTAGGGCTAAAAGTGCAAATATCTTTTTCATATTTATATCCTCCAAAGGGGTTTAAATTATTTTTATGTGCGCCAATTATAAAAAAGCACAGGCATTTTATATCATGACTACATCGATGATGCAATACTAAAAATTGCTTTAACCTTATCTACTAATAACAACTATAAGGAATTGATATTTTCTGGTAAGTCGAAAGAAATGACATTCGCCTTCCAATTTACGCTACCAATAGTCACCCAAGGTGCCGAAAAATTCTTATGTAACTGATCAGGAACCCAATAAAACGGTGCATCAATTTTTTTAAGTTGAATATGAAACACCGTATTATTTAAATTCAAATTTGTTTTATGACCCCAAAATGCCGTCACTTTCATGATAAATTTTTGTAAACGTACATTATTAATGGTGGGAGTAACCGCAATATTAGCCCACATAGAATGCACACGCCCCCAATTTGGAGCCAGCAATCGCCCTTGCTCATTAACGAACGGCAACCATTGTTCAACGCCATTTTTATCCGTATAGGTAATCGCTAAAATATGATCGTAGCCAGCAAAATGATCATGTAAATAAAGCGCATGCGGAGTAATTCCTAAAAAGGTCAACGACACCATAATAAGCGCATTACTGGCCTCAGCAATTGACGCACTGATGGCATTACTTTTAAGACCTAAATCTAATCGATAAATAAGCCCATAATGAATAGTGCTATTGAGTTGCAATACAACGATAGCAATGACTATACGGGCCAATTTTCTGGAAAAGGCTTTAGGTTTTTTTATAGCAAAACATTCAAAAACGCGATGATACAAGGTCTTATCTTGCAAGTTATTACTTACCACGCAATCCGAAGAACAAATAACTCGACTACGTGAATCAGCAATAGCTCGATATTTTTTTACAGCAAGCAAATGAATACCAGGTAAACTTAAAAATAGCCCTACCGGGTACAGATAACGCATTTTTCTCAAAATCTGGCTATACGTATCAACGCCTGAATAAATACGATCGTTAACATCTAAAGCATATAAATCCAGCAACAAATTCTCAGGCGCTATGCTCGCCATTGCCGGATAATGACTCGCATAGGCTTGAGCACTCTTAAAGTCTATGCAATGAAAAATATCGAAATGATTAAGAATAAGTACCGTACGATTACATAACGGGCATTGCTGATCAAAAAACACCGTTAACGTCGGTTTCTTGGCCGTTATTAACTGTGCTAATGCTCGCCACCAACTAAAAGGTACAAGTAATACATAAAATATCAGCATCCCCATACCAAAGGGATAAATATTTAATGATAAGGTAATGCCTAAATGCAAGCCTAAGCCAACGATTAAATAACTACTACGTAACTTGCGCTTCGAAAAGAAGAAAATAAAGCTAAATTGAAAAACCAGAATGGTATAGCCTATGATTTTTTCAAGAATCTCATTATTAAGCAGCAACGACATATCAATAGCTGACACATAATAAGGTTGCGTTGATGGTAACCAAGATCCCAAACCATTACGCCAGTGCTCGGCAAATAGCTTATGGACGGCTGAGTCAAAATACAAAAAACCTAGGCAAATTAAAACAGGGAGATAGTAGGCAAGACTAGATACTAAAGGCTTTGCATAACTACTGTAATGTTTAAACGGCGTACTTAATTTATATCTAAGATTATCTATTGAAAATGCCCGGTCTCCCGGCATAAAGAGCAGAAAAAATCCAGCTCCGATCATGAATGAATCAAACCCCCCATCAAAGTCACGCTGCATAGTCGTGAAATTAACAAAAATGATCCAGAAAATATAATTGCTGATAAGGGCAAATTGATATCGATAGCCGACAACAATAAAACTGGCAACAATACCCCAAAGACAGAGGAAAAAGGGGATCATAGGAAATTCGATATCTATATAAGGTATAGGATCGAAAATTAGGTGATTAAAATACA
>CAIVYW010000145.1 GCA_903910205.1 uncultured Methylococcaceae bacterium
CAACGTAGCTATATTCATCTTGTCCATCTGCGCTAATAGCAGGGGAATATCGTCTACCCGTTCGGCTCTCGTTATGTGTATTGGTGTTTCCATGGCGGCAAATGAAAATATTCTGCCACAATTTTACGAACCTTGAAAAAATTTAGCGAACGGTGAGTAAAAAAGTACGGAATTTATCTAAAATTAGTTAGAATGAAAAATTCACAATCATCTTTACCCTCTATTCATCCAAACTGATTAATCATAGAAGGAAATTAACATGGCCACCCCATTGCCAAATGGTCAAGACAACACACCTAACAAAAACACAGTACTGCTTGAGGAAAGCATCCAAGCCTTTAATGACAAAATGCTTGAAAAAATAGTTGATGAAATGGCTGTTGTACATATTATTGGTTCATTTTCAGCAGGAAAATCAAGGTTAGTGCGTGAATTATTAAGCTCACATAAAACTATCCACGCCTTATTACCGATTAGCTCACTAGAAAGGCAATCCGCCCTGCCCCTAGAAATAACCTACGCTGAAACACCTCGTTTGCTACGTATTGATGCCGATAAAAATGAAACCCTGCTTTTTGCATTTCCTGTACGTGAAGAGCAGCAACTCTTTGATGCCAGCAACCATTATTTACGCTTAGAGCTGCCAGAACCCGAATTATTATTAGGTAATGTGAGTTTATGCAGTGCTGAAGAAGGTATAAAAAGATTAGTTTTAAAAGATATGCCCGGTTGGAATTCAGGCGACTCCTTTGTTGCAGACAACCCATTAGCTAACGGCTTAGTTAGCTCAGATAACATCAGTTTAGTTTATGTCGTGCGTGCTAATGGCATGGATAGTCAAGATGATTTAATTCGTTTACAGGCTATTTTTGCCGCCGTTCAAACAGGAGAGGCTTTCTTTTACAACAATCTGCACTTAATTGTCGTAGTAACACGCTGTGACAATAGCAACGAACATAAAGCAATAACGGATAGAATGACCCAGCGATTGCAAGAATTAGCTAAAAAAATGGATATTGAAGAGCAACTCTATTTAACGGTGTTATGCGTAGACTTTGGCAAAGAACAAGACGTTCTCAATCATGAAGAGTTTGCTAAGTATTTTTGGCAAGCCATCTTTGCACCCATAGCTCAAGAAAAAATAGCGGCAACGCCTTCAGACTTGGCAAATCGCTTACAGCACTGGCCAGAGGATTGGTTGGTTCAATCTAAACTTTCATCGTCGTTTCTTTTAATAAAAGCTGCCAAACAATTTATTGAACAGTTCAAAAAGCAAGATCAGTTTATTGCCAATATGAATAACACCCGATTATTAGGTCTTTCTAAACAAGAACGAAGGGTAAAAACATACAATGCTTGGCTTAAACAAGTCGGAGTATGGCAATCATCAACTGAAAACCTACAGAAATTACAAGTCACCGATGATCATCCCTTAGCTTTATGGTGGTCTAGTTATTGGCTAACTCAACTTTACAGTTTAATTAACAGCGTTGATAGACTCGTTTTACAAATGGACACAGCCATTCAACAATTACCCATTGAAGTAACCGATTTACAAAGTTATTTCCATGACCGCGTTGAAGCTAGCTACCAGCAAGCCGTTGAAGCATTCCAAAGCCCTTTTTATTGCCTTAGTGTCGCTCTTGAACCCATGCAGCATGACAACGATCAGGCAAAAGTAGTCGCGACCCTATTGTCACTATCCATTATTGATGTGAAATATGCCGATTATTACCAGTTATTAAAAACAGCTTAGACATGAATGTATAATTGAGTATTTACTTACATTGAGCGGCTATATCTACCTGGAAATTTGATTTAAACTTACACCATAGATTACAACAGACTACAACATTTCAGGTTTAGAAAAATGCCCAAAGCCCCCGCCACCACAACCTATTCAATAGAGCGTTTAGATC
>CAIVYW010000146.1 GCA_903910205.1 uncultured Methylococcaceae bacterium
AAATGTTAAGCATTAAGTGACGCTTATCCCTAGCTCAGGTTAAACGTTAAGGACGGGGTTGCAAACCCCGTCCCGCTTGGGGCAACCTCGTCCCGCTTAGTTGCAAATCCCGTCCCGCTTGGCATTCCGCGCACTGGATGCCGGTCGGGGTTGCAAACTCCGTCCTGCTTGCGATAAAAACCTCGACCGGCATAGACCTAATTAATCGTTTGTTCAAGCTGGCTTTTTACCTCGCTCCAGGCTAGTTCAAAGCTGGGCAATAGCGTATTAATCGTTGCTTGATCGTTGTTTCTTCCAGCCGCTTCAAGTGCAGCACATAGATTGCCTAGCGGTATTGCACCGACAGAAAACGCTGAGGATTTTAATTTATGTGCAGCGGAAAATACCTCAGTGGCTTGTTCGGCATGAATAGCCGCTATAATTTCGGCGCTGATCCGGATTGCTTCGACTTGAAAAATAGTTAGAAATTTAGTGATTTCTAAAGGATCATCACCAATAAGTTCTGCGAGTATGCTGACATCTAAACAGGCTTGCTCGTTTAGTGTAGTGGGTAGCTCATGGTTCAATGTGTCTGGAGTTGTCATGGTAGTCTCAATTTTTTGCCATTTTGCCAGTGTGGCTAGTAGCAGGCTGATATTAATAGGCTTGTTGATAAAATCATCCATGCCCGCGTCCATACACCGACTGCGTTCCTCTGGGGTGACTCCTGCGGTCAGTGCAATAATCGGTAGTTTGGCAAAACGCGCTTGACTGCGTATTTGCCGTGTGGCTTCAAAGCCATCCATGACTGGCATGTGCGCATCCATTAATACCGCATCAAAGTCGTGTTGCTGCAAGATCGCTAGGGCTTCTTCACCATTATTGGCGAGCTCTACGATAATACCCGACAGTGAAAGCAGCTCTTTGATGATTTGCTGATTAAAAAGGTTATCTTCTACCGCCAAAACGCGTAGCCCCGCCAGATCTTTGCCAAAATCGCTGGCTACGGCAATTAAACTGTCATGTTCTGTCAGGGTATCTATTTCTATAGCAGAGGGCAAGTTCAGGACTAAATCAAAGTAAAAACAAGTGCCGATTCCGAGGGTACTGGTGACTATAAATTGACTACCCATCAGTTGCACGAGTTCTTGGCTGAGTGATAAGCCCAAACCGGTGCCGCCAAAACGACGAGTGATAGAGTCGTCTAGTTGATTAAATGCCTGAAATAACTGCCCTATATCTTGTTCAGATATGCCGATGCCAGAATCTTGTATGCAAAATGACAGCTTAGCTTTTGAGTTATCACTCTCTTTTACTGAAATCGTCAGGCTAACAGCCCCTTGACTGGTAAATTTGATGGCATTACCCAGTAGATTAATCAAAATTTGCTTTAAGCGTAACTCATCACCGATGACGTGCAGTGGTGTTTCGGGCGAAATCGCTATACTAAATTTGAGCTCTTTGTTCTCGGCACTGCTAATAAACAAGCTATACAGATTGTGCTTTAGTTCGCTTAAATTAAACGGCTCTAGCTTAAGTGAGATGCCGCCGGCTTCAAGCTTAGAAAAATCTAACACATCATTTAAGATGCCCAGCAAGCCTAACGAGGCACTATTAATCTTAGCTAAATAGTCTCTTATTTCAGCAGGCATGTCTTTGATCAAGGCCAGTTCAGAAAAGCCGATAATACCGCTAATGGGGGTGCGTATTTCATGCGACATATTAGCAATAAAACGCGCTTTGGTTGAGACTAGCATTTCTGCGTGTTGTTTGGCGACTTGCAGTGCCTGTTGTGATTCAATCAGACTTAATTCGGCGAGCTTGCGCGTCGTGATGTCTTCTTTTAAGCTTAGATAGTGGCTGATATTGCCGTCTGCCTTAGCGACGGGGGTAATGAGGGTTAAGTCTATGTATTCGACACCTTGTTTGGTCTTGTTGAGTAATTCACCCTGCCATGACTGCCTTTTGTTTAGCGCATCCCACATCTCCGTATAGGTTTGTTTGGGGGTATGACCTGCACTCAGAAAACTTGGGTTGCGACCGATGACTTCATCACGCGAGTAACCGGTAGCGTTAAGAAAGGCAGGATTAACATATTCAATGAAGCCATCAAGATCGGTGATCATCACCGAGCTTGGGCTTTGTTCTACCGCTAACGACTGTATCAATAACTGATCTTCAATAACTTTTCGTGTCGTAATATCTTCGATGATTTCAATAAAATAATTCGGCGTGCCGTCTTCGTGTCGTATCAATTTTACGATTAAATTGCCCCAGACCCTAGAACCGTCCTTTTGTTGATATTGGGTTTCTTGGGTAAAGCCTGAAATTTCACCGGATAAACACTGGGCAAATTTATGGATTTGCTTAGTATAGCAAGCGGGGCAAGTGAGCTGTTCAAAGCTCATATTAAATATCTCATCTTTGCTATAGCCGATGAAGTCGCAAAAACCGTGGTTGACTTCCAGAAAGACGCCCGTAGGCGATATGTTGATAATGCCGATAGGAGAAAGTTCTAAGGTCTGGTTAAATCGTGTGGTGGCTTGGTTGAGTTCAATATCGCGCTGCTGAATTAAGTGTTCATGCAGTGATGTTTCTAGATCTGAGATTGACGATTTTCGTAAAAGAGGAATCATACCAATCAGAAAAGTCGCGGTGGCGAGGGACAGTAGCGCCGTGATGGCGTGCATAATCGCATCTAGCCAATAAATCGGCTGCCATAACAGTATGATTGCCAGAACATGTGTGCTGCCACAGGCCAGATTAAAAGCCCCAAACATTAAGTAAATTTGGCGAAACTTTAGGTCTTTTCGGTACCAAGCCACGTAAAGCAGTACGCTGGGAATAGAATAATAAGCCAGTGCGGTGAGTGCATCGGAAGCGATATAGGTCCAGAGTATGCTGGGCGTCCACTGTATGCAGTAGCCATGGGGCATCCAACCATTGTTGCCGGTAAGATGTAGTAATAGTTGCTCAAGCATGGCTGGGAAGTCCATTTAATGATAGTTATTAATCTTTGTAATCATTATATTACATTGGGCATGGTTTTCCTAAGCTTAGAAAAAGGCGAAGGGTTAAAGGTTAAGTCTAGCTACGCCTTAAGTTGGTAGCCTCTTAGGTCACTGCCATTAAGTTAAGGTTTTTTGTAGAATTGTAGGAGTGGCTTTAGCCACGATTGCGTGGCTAAAGCCACTCTCTTGGCGTGACGGGGTTTATAACCCCGTTACTCACGTTTGGAGGTTATCGAGCATCCAAACGTTTCAGTCGAGGCTGAAAGCCCCGACCGGCACAAGTAAACCGTCATACCGGCTGGGAAGCCAGTATCCAGCGCCATGGATGGCAATCTGTATACATCCATGTAACCTAGATTCCGGCAGTCCATGCCGGAATGACGTGCTTTTAGGTGTGTGTATAACGATGAGTGCTTTAAGTGGGTAGCCCATCACAAAGTTGCAGCTCATTTTACTTTATACGTAACCGTTCACCTATCCTTTTAAAATTTTTTCACACAAAAATCATAAAATGATAGACAATGTCACACATGATATTTGATTTCGCTACTTCAG
>CAIVYW010000147.1 GCA_903910205.1 uncultured Methylococcaceae bacterium
AATGGATGATAAAACATGAGCTGTTAGTTCCGATGCAGTCCACTCAGAAAAACGGATTATAAAAAGTCTTTTATTATCAATAAGTAAAAAAATACTAAAAATTTTTATGGGGTGCGGAATGTCGGTTATTCGCACTGTCCGCCTTATTGATAGTCGCGATGACTGCTGAAAGCGCTAGGTCTTGGTAAAGAAGTTGGCTTAATAAACCCATAATTAAAGGGATGAAAACGCTGTTGATGATGGCGAGTTTAAGTTCTGCTTGTCTATAAAAGCCTATATCAACACTAAGTTATCTCTGTGTATCATTTCTGAATCATCGGCATAGCCTAGAATTTTTTCAAATTCTGTGCTGTTTTTGCCGGCGATGAGTTCGGCTTCTGTTTTGCTATAGTTGATTAGTCCGCGTGCAATCTCTATTCCTGATGCGTCTTTACAGGATACTAATTCGCCACGTTCAAAGTGTCCTGAGATGGATTTAACTCCAACTGCCAGTAAGCTTTTTCCGTCACTTTTTAATACTTTTACTGCGCCAGCATCAAGTATTAACTGTCCTTTGACTTGCAATTGCCCCGCCAGCCAGCGTTTTCTAGCAACTAACGGTTCTATGTCTGGTAAGAAATGTGTGCCTATATTTTTACCTGAGATGACTTCAGTAATGACATTATCAACCGCGCCTGCTGCGACGACTGTGGCTGCGCCTGATCGAGAAGCTAAGCGCGCAGCACTTACTTTAGTGGCCATGCCTCCACGACCTAGTCCACTGCGGCTATCACCTGCCATTGTTTCTAAGCGAGGATCGTTAACGCTAATTTCAGTAATTAATTGCGCATCGGGGTATAGGCTGGGATCACCAGTAAATAGACCTTTTTGGTCGGTTAGAATAATGAGTAATTCGGCTTCAACTAAATTGGCGACTAATGCCGCTAAGGTGTCATTATCGCCAAAGCGGATTTCTTCGGTAGCTACGGCATCATTTTCATTAATAACCGGAACGACACCAAATTTCAATAACGTTAATAAGGTGCTGCGGGCATTTAAATAACGCTGCCGGTTAGATAGGTCGTCATGTGTTAGTAAGACTTGTGCAGCATGCAAACCATGTTGTTGAAAATTATCATCAAAAACGCGTACTAAACCCATTTGGCCGACTGATGCTGCTGCTTGTAGTTCATGCAAGGTTTTCGGTCTAGTTTTTAAACCCAAACGACTCATGCCTTCGGCGACTGATCCTGAAGAAACCAGAATGACATCAATAGATTGGTGTCTTAGTTCAGCCATTTGTTTAACCCAGGCGGTGATGGCTATTTTGTCTAGTCCTAGGCCGCCCTTAGTTAATAAAGAGCTGCCTATTTTCACAACAACTCGTTTAACTTTTGTAAACTCATTCCTGCTCACTTTTGTTCCGCCGTTGTTCTTCCAAAAAGTTCATGATGGCAAACATTAAGGCTTTAGTACCGTCACCATTAATGGCTGCAATTTTAAACACAGGGCCTTGCCATTCTAATTCATCAATAATCGCTTGGCAGTGTT
Source organism: uncultured Methylococcaceae bacterium (assembly GCA_903910205.1). Lineage (GTDB taxonomy): Bacteria > Pseudomonadota > Gammaproteobacteria > Methylococcales > Methylomonadaceae > Methylobacter_C. Next base: position 1,531 of record CAIVYW010000147.1, read on the forward strand.
CTTCAGCTTTGTCGTAAGGTAGGCGGTCAATTTTATTGAGTATTAGCCAGCGTGGTTTGTTAGCTAAATCATCGCTCCATTTTTTGATTTCATGGATGATTTTTTTGGCAGCTTGTACCGGCGTATCCATGCTTTCATAAGGTACTACATCAATTAAATGCAGTAATAATCCAGTGCGTGATAAATGCTTAAGGAACTGTAAGCCTAAGCCAGCTCCTTCAGCAGCACCTTCAATAACGCCGGGGATATCAGCAATTACGAAGCTACGTAAGTCATCGACACGAACTACCCCCAAATTGGGATGTAAGGTAGTAAAAGGATAATCTGCTACCTTAGGCGTGGCTGATGAAACGGAGCGTATTAAGCTAGATTTTCCTGCGTTGGGCATACCTAGTAAGCCCACGTCGGCGATTAGGGTAAGCTCCAAAAGAAGAATGCGATGTTCGCCTTCACTGCCTTTGCTGGCTTTTTGAGGTGCTCTGTTGATACTACTTTTAAAGCGGGTGTTGCCTAAGCCATGAAAGCCTCCTTTAGCAACGAGCAGTGTTTCACCAACCTTGGTAAGATCACCAATGATTTCGCCAGTATCTTTTTCGGAGACTTGTGTACCTAAAGGCACGGGCACATAGCAGTCATCTCCTTTTTTGCCAGTGCAATTACGACTCATGCCATTTTGTCCGCGTTGAGCTCTATGCACGGCATGATATCTAAAATCCACGAGTGTGTTTACGTTTTCAACAGCAATTAAATAAACGCAGCCACCGTCGCCACCGTCGCCACCGTCTGGTCCACCAAAAGGGATATATTTTTCGCGTCGGAAACCGATAGTACCATTACCACCATCACCTGCTTCTACACGAACTTCTGCTTCGTCAATAAATCTCATAACTTACACGCGCCACATACAAAACTAACCAATAAAAACAAAAAAAGCCCCGCCAAGAATGACGGAGCTTTTTTAAAGCCGCCGGATTAAGCTATGCTAATCCGGGTCTACAAAACTTTAAGCTGTAATGCAGTTTAAACTTATGCAGCAACAATGCTGATAAATTTACGGCCTTTAGGGCCTTTAACTTGAAATACGACTCTACCCTCTGCCGTCGCAAACAGGGTATGATCTTTTCCACAGCCTACATTGTCACCGGCGTGAAATTTAGTTCCACGTTGACGTACAATGATATTTCCTGCTGCTACTAGTTCGCCACCGTAGCGTTTGACACCTAAGCGCTTTGCATTAGAGTCACGACCGTTGCGAGTACTACCACCCGCCTTCTTATGAGCCATTTTTAACTCCTAAAATATTAAGCAGAAATGCCAGTAATCTGGATTTCTGTATAGTATTGACGA